>DATNGX010000167.1:0-6764 GCA_035605755.1 Candidatus Krumholzibacteriia bacterium | reverse complement strand
TCCAGTACTTTTCGATCCATGCACCATCGCCGAGCCGGTCCTGGATGTCGTAGCGCAATACACGCATGGAGTGAGTGGTCCCGTTGGCGATCACATCCCTCAGCGACGCTTCGAACTTTTTCGCGCTGTGCGGATACTCTTCCAGAGGGTTGTCGGGAAAGACTTCGAAAATATCGCGTCCGAGAATTTCTTCACGCCACGTGAACGTCTTGCGACGCATGTCGTCGCTCGCCGCGGCGATCGTGAAATCGGGAGCAGTGACGACAAAGATGCCGGGCAGATGACGGAACAGTGCCTGAAAATCCGGCTTGGTGGTTCCCGGCAGCGCGATGGATCCGACGACGAAGCGTGTGCTCTGCTTCTGACTCGAAAGGGGGACGTCGATCCCGAAATGTGGTTCCAGTTCTCTCATCGGCACGAGCTGCTTCCGTGAATTGTATGTGTTACAACCACAACCTAGGGCACGGCCTCACTGATCGCAACGCATGTGTGGCAGAAACACAATAACCGCGGCGAGACTACTACTGTAAACAGTGGAGAGCACATCCGGTCTTCTATTGATTTGTTTGTTATACGGGAGGCCCTGTCAGCTATTTGAGAAGGACCATCTTGTGTGTCAGCGCACGGTTTGCGCTCATGAGGTGGTAACAAATAGACACCCGATCCGACGGCCGATTCATCGCGCGATCAGGATCTTTCGAGTTACCGTCGCGTCGTTTGCATGCACGCGATAGAAGTAGACACCCGACGGCAGTGCATGACCTCGATCGTCGAATGCGTCGAACGTCAGTTGCGACGCGCCGGCTTCCAGGCGCCCCGCATCCAGCGAGCGAACTCTTCGGCCCGCGACATCGAACACCTCAATGGTCACAGCAGAGTCATGACCGAGCACCACGTCGACGGAGGTGTGCGCGGAGAACGGATTCGGATAATTGTTTCCGACGCTCACCGGTGATGCCGGAATTCTGGTGCTCACTGCAGTCGTGATCAGTCCACTCGCGACGACTCTCTGCGCATAGACGCGGTAGCTCAAACTCCGGTTGTCGTTCCAGACCACGAACGCGCCCGCGGCGCCGTCGATCGCGATCACCGGGTAGTCCTGGGTGTTTGTCGCGGTGCACATGGGCACCCCGCCCGCTGTCCACTGCACCGCACCCGACGCGTTCACACGCTGCGAATAAATATCGGTGTCCACGCCGTTGCGAAGGTCCGCCCACGTCACGATCGCACCACCCGCACCATCCGTCACAAGTTGTGGATCGCTTTGCCCACCCGGTGCCGTGGTGCCTCCGATCGCGGTTGGGCTCAGCCACTGAACACTTCCGGCGGAGTTGATCCTCTGGCCGTAGATGTGGCTGGATCCATCCCGGGTATCGGCCCACGCCACGATCGCGCCTCCGGCACCGTCCGCGACGATCACAGGACTGGACAGACCCGCCGTCGCGGAGAGCACCACGCCGGTCGCGGTCCACGAAAGGGTGCCGACGCTGGTGACGCGCTGCACATAGGTGTTGGCGTAATCGGACCAGGTCACGATGGCGCCGGCGGCTCCGTCGGAAACGATCTGCGGAATCTGGTTTCCAGCCGAGGTTGCCAGCTCGACGCCATCGGCGGTCCACTGCACCGCGCCCGCGGCGTTCACGCGCTGCGCGTAGATCCCGTAATTGAGGCCGCCGCTCCGGTTGTCGCTCCAGGCCACGACGGCGCCGCTGAGTCCGTCCGGCGTGAGGACCGGAGAGAACTGGTTGTTTGTCGCCGTGCAAATGGACACTCCGCCCGCGGCCCACTGCACCACGCCCGCTGCATTGACGCGCTGTGCGTAGAGGTCGTAGGTCGCGCCGCCGCGCCGGTCCATCCACGACACGATCGCCCCGCCAGCGCCGTCCTTCGCGATGTGAGGAACCGTCTGTTCGCCCGCGACGCTGCATATCGGCACACCGTCTGCAAGCCACTGCGGGACCCCCGACGAGTTCAGCCGCTGCGCATAGATGTCCGCGCCGGTACCGGGCCGGGTCTCCACCCACACCGCGAAGATGCCGCTGGCGCCATCCGCCAGGAGTGCCGTCCCTCCCTGGTTTCCCGTCGCTGTCGAAAGCGACACCCCGGGATTCGTCCACATCCGTGTCCCTGTGGGGCCCACGCGTTGCGCATAAACGTGGAAGCCAACCCCGCCCACAAAGTTGGTAAAAGCGACGATAGCGCCACCGGAGCCGTCCGTTGTGGCGACGACGGCCTGCTGTTCGCCAGCGATCGTGGCGACGGGCAACCCGTCGGTGTGCCAGCCTCCGCGGCTGACACCGGGGTGAAGGAACGGGGCGACCACAAAAACGGCAAACACGATCCGTGACTTCATACGCGGCCTCCTGATCCGCTCATATGACGAATCAGGTGCTGGATTATCACGACCCGACAAAAAAGGCCCGGCGGTTTTTTCCGCCGGGCCCTTGATTCGGTCCGATGACGCGTCGCGACGCTTACGCCGCGGCGGCCGCCTTCGGGGCGTGCGTCACGCCTTCTTTCTCCATTCGCTCCGCCACGTGAAGCACGAAGTTGGCCGCCTTGCCGATGACATCATCGCGCTTGGGCACGAGATAGAGCGCCTTCTTCATCTCGGGATGCGCGTTCACATAGGCCTTGAGCTCGTCGAGCGTGCGTCCTGTTTTCGAGAGGCACTCGGCGAACTCCTGCTTGGCCTTGATGCGCGCGTTGCCAAGCGCCATCTGCACGCGCGAGTGCGCGTTGATCTCGCCTTCGCCCGAGGTTTCGATGGGCAGATAGATCATGTCCTTGTAGTGCTCGGTGACGGCCGCCTGCGCGCCGTCCGACTGCGTGCTGGGCATGCAGCCGAAGGGCTTCAGGGACACCACCATGTGCGCGATGCCCTTCGACGAGTAGTAGATGTTCTTCGCCACTTCGAGGTGGCCTTCGCCGCCCGCCGCGCGCGAGTTGTAATACGGATGGCCCATGCGCTGGAGCTCGTACTGGCACACCAGCTCGTGCAGCACACCAGCGCCCAGCGCATGCTGGAGCTTGGTGTATTCGCGCGAGAAGATCTTCTCCGCGATGTTCATGCGCGCGATGCGCTTTCTGAATGTTGCTTCCACCTTCGCGCGGCGCACCGGCTCCCGCGTCCACGACGGCATGGTGCCGCCTTCTTCGATGCCCTTCCTGTCGCGCAGCTTCTGCTTGAACTGGTGGATCATGTACATGATCCAGGTGCCGATGGGCTCGACGATCACTTCCGCACCCTCGCGTTCGAGGAACGGGAACATGTTGTAGTTGCCGTCGCCGTCGGTGGTCTGCGCCCAGAATTCGCCGGTAATCTTGACGATGGGCTTCACGCGGAAGCGGTCCACCTCGATGTCCGCAATCTGGTCGCGGATTTTCCCCAGCGCGTCGGTGTAGTACGACGTCGTCAACTGGCGCGCGAACTTCACCGTGTAGTCGGCTTTGTTGTAGAGCTTCGCGCTACGAAGGATTTTCTCCACACGGTCGCCCATCGACGAGTGCCGCTCGGACTTGAGCGCATTAGCGAGCGACTCGCGCGCCTCGTCGAGCACATGGTTGATGCGACCGGGTTCGGTCTCGTAGGGACGCACGAGGTAGCCGATCTCGTTCAGCATGTCGCCCATGTTCATCGAGTTCAACATGGCGAGAAAGAAATCGAGATTCATCTCGAGGCCGGCGTTCACGTCTTCCTGCGACAGTCCCTTGGACTGCTGGAACAGAATCACGCGGAAGTCCTCGAAGCCGGAGTTGCGCAAGGCGAGCCGGTACTCGGCTTCATACATCCCGAAGCGACACGGGCCGCACGCCCCCGCCGTGATGAACACGTAGTTGTCGGCGATTTCCTTGCGCGAGAGTCCGTTCTTCTCCAGCCCCTGCAAGTATTGAACGAGATTCCCCACCGTGAAGTAGGTCGGATTGCACTGGCCGTTGTTTCCGTATTCCTTGCCGAGCTGGAACGCTTTCACGTCGGGTGTCGGCACCACGTCACACTTGTAACCGAGACCTTCCCACGCGCCCTTGATGAGACGCTCGTGACTCCATGTCAGACCGCCGAAGAGCACCGTCGTGTACGGGCGCTGGTCGCGCGTGAACGGTCGCTCGACGGGGCGCTTGAAGTGCTGGATGGATTTCTTGGGACGCGCGGGCGCGGCGCTGTGAGCTGCGCGCGGATCCATGGTCGTGGTATCGAGGGTCATGGCGGCCTCCTGAATTGTCGCCGCCCCCAAAATGGGTGCGACCGCCGCATTATCAAGAACGCGGCGGTCGCCTGCAATAGTGGAATGACCCGATTCTATTTGAAACCGGCGTAAGTCTATTTCAGCAAAACGATACGCCGGGTCCCGGCTGCCTGGCCGTTGACCACGAGACGCGCGAAATAGACGCCGCTGGTGGCGCGTTCGCCGCCCCGGGTGGTTCCGTCCCACACTGCCTCCCTCTCACCATGACCGCTACTAATGATGCGCTGCACCAGGCGGCCGCTCACATCATAGATGTCGATCGCGGCGCCGGCCGGCGAAGAAATGCGCAGCCGTGTCTCGCGCACGAACGGGTTGGGGGTCGCCGAGAGAATCGACGAGGCCGCGGGCGGTGTGGCGTTGCCGACCGCACTCGGGGTGCCGATGAGCTTGTAAATTCCGCCGAAGTACCCGGTGAAGAGCAATTCGCGGTCGCTGCGCTGACAGATGGAGGTAAAGCGGTAGGTCGCCTCCGGCGGGTAGTGGAATATCTCGACGTTGCTGGGCGGGTTCACGCCGTCCCAGTAGAGCGCCCAGATCTGATCGGTCTGGGTGTCGCCGTAAATGTAGCGGCCCAACAGCTGCGGATGCTCCGCACCAAGGTAGACCCAGCCGCCGATGATCGCGGCGCCCCACGGCGATTCGTGCAGGTACTGCCACAACGGGAGCTTGATGTTGCGCCCCGTGGTATCGCACGGCGTCGGGTAGTCGCACTGCGTGCCCTCCGTGAGCGGCCAGCCGTAGTTGCGCATCTTGCTGATGATGTTGACTTCTTCCCACGTGTCGAGCCCGACATCGCCTTCCCAGATCTTTCCGTCGGGACCGAAGCTGAAGCGCCACGGGTTGCGGAAGCCCCACGCCCAGATCTCCTGGCGATACCCCACGTTGTTGTTCTTGAACGGATTGTCGGCGGGAATGCCGTAATTCAAACCGCCGGCTGGATGATCCACATCGATGCGCATCATCTTGCCCTTGAGGTTGTCGAGGATCTGCGACTTGTAGATGTCTCCGTCTTCGCCGGCCGTCGTGTACAGATACCCGTCCGGGCCGAAATGGATATCGCCGCCCTTGTGGTAGGTGTTCTGTTGAGTAATCTCGATCAGGCGCAGCTCGCTGTTGGGATCCGCCACGTTGGGATCGGCGCTCACGTGATAGCGCGCGAGCACCCACTTGAGCGGCAGCCTCGCCTTGTTGATATAGGTGACGTAAAAGTACCCGTTGTTCGCGTAGTCGGGATGGAACGCCATTCCCAGCATGCCGCACTCGAAGTTGTTGGCGGTGGAGTCGGCGAGGTCCAGAAACATGGTCGACGTCGCGACGTTCGGGGTGTCGTTGAAGACCTTGATGCGGCCGTCCTTTTCGAGCGCGAAGAGGCGGCCGTCCGGAGAAGCGACCAGCCCGACCGGGGTGGCGAAGTAAGGCAGATTCGGATAGGCGATCTGGACGTCCATGGCGGCAAAAGCCGGGACGACGCCTGTAACGAGCAGGAGGAGTGCAAACCAAGGAGCACCCCGAAGATGACAGTGGCGCATGCTGGAACCTCGTTTCGGGGGGGCAGCGTTAGGGCACTATTCTAGCATAAACGACCTCGTCAACCCACTGCCGGTCCTTGTATACCGACTTGCGCAAAACGCCCTCGCGAACGTATCCCGACTTCTCCAGAACCCGCATGGACGCGGTGTTCCACTGAAAAACCTCAGCGTGCACGCGCGTCATCGCGAGTGTTTTGAACGCGTACTCGGTCACCGCGTTCACCGCTTCGGTGACGATGCCTCGATTCCAGTATTCTTCACCCAGCCAGTACCCGATTTCGGCGCTGTGGCGGTGCACATCGTCACCGGGACGCACGCCGATGGCGCCCACGGCGAATTGATCGACGTCGATCGCGAATACCAGGTTCAATCCGTTGGTGCTGGCGAGCCGAATCCAGTTGCGCGCGTCGGCCTGCGTGTACGGGTATGGAAAAACGTCACGCAGGTTGATCCACACGTTGCGATTGTTGGCGTGGCGCACGAGCGAGGGCTCGTCGCCGCGACGCCACTCGCGCAGCAGGCAACGGGTGAGCTGGAAGCGGACAGGTTCGGGCTTCATCCAGCGACACTCTACCAAATTTCGGGATGGAACGATTGACCGCATCGGAGCGTATCAGGATGAGAACTTGCCCGTCCCCGGAGGACCCACATGAAACGTACGCTTCTTCTGTATGTCGTTATTGCGTTCGCCTTCTCTTTCGTTACTGCCGTCCCACCCGCTGTCGCGGGTGTGTGGACCGGGAAGGAAGTCACCAAAGAAGGCGTTGTTCACGAGCTCAACCCGGCCACGCCGTCGGACGGAAACGCGACGCTCACGCCGCGTGAGGCGTGGCGCGCGGGAGGCGACGACGAAGACGACGCGCTGTTCGGCGTTCTGAGCTCGGTGGCTGTCGACGATCAGGACAACGTGTACGTGCTCGACATGCAGCTTTCGCAGGTGAACGTGTTCGACAGGAGCGGAAAGCTGGTGCGCACGATCGGCCACGAA
>DATNGX010000166.1:0-2678 GCA_035605755.1 Candidatus Krumholzibacteriia bacterium | reverse complement strand
GGCCGCGCCCTGGATGGACGAGAGCAGCGTGCGACGCAGCGCATTGCCGAGCGTGAGTCCGAATCCGCGTTCCAGCGGCTCCACGATGAAGCGCGCATTGGTCGGGGTGGCCGTCGCGTCGTCGCGGACGAGTTCTTTCGGCATCAACAGATTACGCCATTTCATTGGTATTGAGCTCCTTCTCCCCGCAGGGATGTGTCTCTTCGGTGACGGTGGTTACTTCGAGTAGAGCTCGACGATGAGCTGCTCTTCCACCGGCACCGGAATCACGTCACGTCCCGGGATCTCCACAAAGGTTCCCTCGAGCTTGTTGGTATCGAGGTCGAGATACGGGACCGCCTGCCGGGCATCCACGTTCTTGATGGCTTCTTTAATGATGAAAAGATCCTTACTTTTTCCACGCGGCGCAACTCGGTCGCCGGGGCCGCAGAGGTAGCTCGGGATCGAGACCTTCTTCCCGTTCACCTCGAAGTGGCTGTGCCGGATGAGCTGGCGAGCCTGGGCGCGCGAGGTCGTGAAACCGAGGCGGTACACGACGTTGTCCAGACGGCGCTCCAGGAGCTGCAGCAGGGTCGTACCCGTGACGCCCTTGGTGGCCGCCGCCTTGTGGAAGTAGTTCCGGAACTGCTGTTCCAGGAGCCCATAGTGCTGGCGAAGCTTCTGCTTCTCGCGCAGCTGCATGTTGTACTTCGATGACTTCCCGTGCCGCGACTTGCCGTGCTGGCCCGGGGGAAAGTTGCGCTTTTCGATGGCGCACTTGTTTGAATAACAGCGGTCGCCCTTGAGGAAGAGTTTCTCTCCCGCACGGCGGCACAGCTTGCATTTTGCGTCACGATACCTGGCCATTCTTCTCTCCTCTGGAACTTAGACGCGGCGCCGCTTGCGAGCGCGGCAACCGTTGTGGGGCTGGGGCGTGCAGTCCTTGACTGCGGTCACTTCCAGACCGGCCGCGCGCAACGAACGAATCGCTGCCTCGCGTCCCGCGCCGGGACCCCGAATCCATGCTTCGACCTTCTTCATGCCGAGCTCGAGTGCTTCGCGCGCGCAGCGTTCGGCGGCGAGCTGCGCCGCGAACGGCGTGCTCTTGCGCGAGCCCTTGAAACCCACCATGCCCGGGCTGGCCCAGGAGACCACGGCGCCGGAGAGGTCCGTGATGGTCACGATGGTGTTGTTGAAAGTCGATTGAATGTGAGCCACGCCGGCCACATCGATCTTCCGGTTCTTTTTCTTGGAGCCCGAGCGCTTGGGCTTGGCTCCGGCTGCTTTTTCTGTCGCCAATTCGTTCCTCCTGGAATCCGCGCTCGCGCGGCCAACGCCGGCGCGAGAGATTCAAACCACGTCCGAACGTCCGCGCTACTTCGCGGCGGCCGGCTTCTTCTTGCCCACACCCGGGCGGACCTTCGGGCCCTTGCGAGTGCGCGCGTTGGTGCGTGTGCGCTGTCCGTGGACCGGCAGGTTCAAACGGTGCCGGCGTCCGCGGTAGCAGTTGATGTCGATCAGGCGCTTGACGTTGAAGCTGAGCTCGGTGCGCAGCTCGCCCTCGACCTTGTATTCGTTCTCAATGATTCCGCGCAGCTTGATGCCCTGCTCTTCGAGCAGGCTCTTGACGCGCGTATCGGGATTGATGCCGGCCTTGGTGCAGATCGCCTTCGCCGTATGGTCCCCGATACCGTAGATGTATGTCAGCGCGATTACGACACGCTTTTCATTCGGAATATCCACGCCTGAAATTCGCACGTGCTGTCTCCTTGTCCTTCGCCTAACCCTGGCGCTGCTTGTGACGTTTGTGCTTGCAGATGACGCGAAGCACGCCCTTGCGCCGGATCAGTTTGCAATCCGGACAGATTTTCTTGATTGAGGTTCTTACCTTCATGACGTTTTCCTCACGAGCTACTTGTATCGATACACGATCCGCCCCTTGGTCGGATCGTAGGCTGAAATTTCAAGTGTCACACGGTCGCCGGGCAGAATCTTGATGAAGTGCATCCGCATCTTCCCCGACACGTGAGCCAGCACGATATGTTTGTTGGCCAGCTCGACACGGAACATGGTGTTGGGCAGCGCCTCGACCACGGTTCCCTCGACGGTGATGGTTTCTTCTTTCGCCATACGCTCCTGTTACCGTGTCAAAATCTTCGGCCCATCGGCCGTGATCGCCACCGTGTCCTCGAAGTGAGCGGAGAGACTTCTGTCTCCCGTCACGATGGTCCAGCCGTCATCCAGCGTGAACACATCCGCTTTGCCGACATTCACCATCGGCTCGATGGCAAGCACCAGTCCGACTTCCATCATCGGGCCCTGATTGGGCGGACCGAAGTTGGGGACCTGCGGGTCCTCGTGCATCTGGCGGCCGATGCCGTGTCCCACCAGCGACCGCACCACCGAAAAACCGTCTGCCTTGGCGCGCCGCTCGACCGCATGCGAGATGTCGGTCAGTCTGCGCCCGGGCCATGCGTGCTCGATGCCGCGCTCCAGCGCGTCCCAGGTTACTTCGAGCAGCTTCTCCGCCTGCGCGCTCACTTTCCCCACCGGGATGGTGCGCGCCGAATCAACGTAGAGCCCGTTCTTCTCGACGCCGATGTCGAGACCGACGATGTCGCCTTCCTGGAAGGGCCTGTCGTCGGGGATTCCGTGCACGACCTCTTCGTTCACCGAGATGCAAGTCGAGGCCGGATATC
>DATNGX010000165.1:0-2273 GCA_035605755.1 Candidatus Krumholzibacteriia bacterium | reverse complement strand
GTTTACCGGGGCCAGCGCTCCAACGTGATTGGCGGGTTGTCGGTGCACGAGTTCGTGACCTCCACCAATCGTGAGGCGCTGCGCGATTCGCTGCGCGAACCGTATTTCGTCGCCGAGCACGCGCGCATCTCGGACATTCTCGTGCACATGCGCGAGGCCGGCCGCCACATGATGATGGTGCGCGATGCAGCGGGAAACCTGACCGGCATGACCACGCTGGACGATGTGCTCAAGCGTCTGGTGGGCGTCATCGTGGACGAATTCGACTAGAGAGGATCCCATGCGGCTCGAGATCGAACCCTTGCAGGTGGAGACAGCCAATCCGTTCCGGATTGCGCGCGGAACCAAGGTGCACCGCGAGATCTTCGTGGTGTCGCTCACCTCGGACGGAATCACGGGAATGGGGGAGTCGTCGCCGCAGGAGTTCTACGGCGAGACGGCCATGACCGTGCGCGCCGCCATCAACTCCATCGGCCGCTTTCTGGACGGCGAGAGCGAAGCGGTGCGCGCGCGCCTGAACGATCCCGCGTCGGATCTGCACCGCGCGCTGCGCGCCAGCGCGTCGGTGCGCGCGGCGCTCGACATGGCGCTGTGGGACATCCGCGGCCGGCGCGAGTCACAGCCGGTATGGCGTTTGATCGGCGCGGATGCGACGAAGGCGCCCGCGACGTCGTTCACCATCGGCATCGACCTGCCCGAGGTGATCGACCAGAAAGTGGACGCGGCGGCGCCCTATTCAATCCTCAAGGTGAAAGTCGGCGTTCCCGGTGACATGGAGATTCTGGACCGCGTCATCGCGCGCAGTGGAAAAGTCGTGCGCGTGGATGCCAACGAGGGCTGGGACCTCGAGACCGCGATCGAACGAACGCGCGAGCTGCATCGGCGCAACATCGAGCTGTGCGAGCAGCCACTGCCGCATGCAGCCGAGGACGATTTGCGCGAGTTGAAACGCGTCTGTCCCATTCCGGTGATACTGGACGAGAGCATTGTGGGGGTGAAGGAAGTGGAGGCGCGTCACGATCAGGGTCACGGCATCAACATCAAGCTCATGAAGTGCGGCGGCATCACACCCGCGCTGGCCATGATCGAGCGCGCCCGCGCGCACGGTCTGCAGATCATGATCGGCTGTATGCTGGAGACATCACTGGGTGTGACGGCGGCCGCGCAGCTCTCGCCGTTGTGCGATTACGCGGACCTGGACGGCAATCTGCTCCTGAAGGACGACCCGTTCGAAGGTGTGGGTGTGGAGAACGGGCGGTTGGTGCTTTCCGATGCGCCCGGGCTGGGGGTCACGCGCCGCGCTATTCGATGACGATCATCGCCATGGCGTGATCGTCGGTGTGGGTGATGGTGACGTGCACGTGCGAGCCGCCCAGCTCCTGCATGCGGCGCTCGGCCTGTCCGGACAGACGGGCCACGGGAGCCCCGGCGGGTCCCCGGCGCACTTCGATATCGCGCCAGCGAACGCCGTAACCCCATCCGGTCCCCAGCGCCTTCATGCACGCTTCCTTGGCCGCAAAGCGTCCCGCAATGCGGGGCACGGGGTCGGCATAGCGCAATGCGTACTCGCGCTCGGCGTCGGTCAAGATGCGACTCAAAAACTTCTCGCCGTACTCGGCGTAGACGCGCGCGACGCGCGCGATCTGGATGGAGTCGATTCCGATGCCTTTGATGACGGGCATGATGGCCCCAGTATACGCGACACGACTCAACGCTTGCCACGATTCGCTGTGCCGCGATAAGTTCGCGTTCACATCGTGAGCACCGCCTCTCCGACAAAGATTTCGCGCCGCAACAATACCCTCGGCGTGATGAACGGAATGCTCGTGAACCTGGGCAACGCCTTCGTTGACCCGTTCACCGTGCTGCCCGTGTTCATCGCCACGTTTGGCGGGTCCAGCATTCTGGTGGGTCTGGTGACCGCCGCCTTCACCGCGGGCTGGTTCCTTCCGCAGGTCTTCGTGGCCGGCATCGCGCAGACACGCCGGCGCGTGCTTCCCATCTACACGGCGGCGGCCGCGTTTCGTCTCATCGGTTTCGTGGGTGCGGGGGTGAGTGTGTTCCTGATCGATCCCGCGCATCGCGGCACGATGCTGGCGTGCGTCATCGGCGGACTTGCCCTGAACGCCTTCGCATCCGGCGTGGCGGGCGTTCCCTTTCTCGAGATCACATCCAAGACGGTTCCGGTGAACCAGCGCGGCGCATTCTTCGGCGGACGGCGCGTGATGGGCGGCATCCTCGGCGTGTTCGCCGGCATTCTGATTGCGGCCGTG
>DATNGX010000164.1:0-4442 GCA_035605755.1 Candidatus Krumholzibacteriia bacterium | reverse complement strand
AACCTCTCCGGGTGCTTCAACTTCTCGGGAAGATATGTGTCGATCACATAATTGAGGCCGTGCTTGGCGAGGGCCTGTTGTTCGGCGCGGACGCCCATGGTGACGAGCTGGTTGATGGCGTCCTGCCAGGCTTTGTGGTGGAGGAAGAAGGGGTCGGTCTTGAGCGCGTCTTTGGCGCGCTTGACGTCGACTTCCTTCAAGGGATGCGTGGGGAGTTTGTACTGCACGATGTCGTTGGGCGTGATGCCGAGGAAGCGTGCTTCGGGAACACAGAAGAATTCATTCAAGTGCGCGGCGTTGCCGCTGCCGACTTTGAGGGTTCTGTAGATGTTGGAGATCCCATATGGGTCGCCGTCGACGAACACGTAGACGGGAATCTTCTTTTCATCTGACAGGCGCCGGATGAAACGGCGGCACGCACGGGTCGGCACGCCTCCCATGGATACGAGAATGCAATTCGCGGTCTTCCAGTAGTTGTGTTTCACGAGCCTCTGAAACATACCGGCGGTCTCGATGACGAGAATGAACTTGGCGTCGGTTTCGAACTGGAGGTCTTCGACGCTCACGGGAATGGAGTACGCGCCGGAACCAAACTTGGTGCAGTCGATGCGCAGCGGCTTTCCGGTGTCGCGGTCCTTGTCGATAATGAAGAGCTTGCCGGCAATCTCCCCGCCCTTCTCTTCGGGAATGAAGCCGAGCTGCTCGCGGTTGACGAGAAAGAGGGCTTCGACGTCGTCCATCACGGTGTCGCTCTCGGGCTGCTCGTCAAAGCGCGCATCGTCCCAGTTTTTGGAAACGTAGTAGGCCTCTCGTTTGGTGGCGATGTCGTCGGTGTCGACGAGTTGTTTGGAGAGGGCCATCATGCGGAGTGTCTGCGCGAAGGTCTTCACGGTGTTCACGGTGAGGGTGCGCTCTTTCATGCGCCCCTTCATCTCGAGATAGCCGACCTTGGGCTGATATCTCACGTTGGTGAGGGCTCGCAGCGGGAATTTCATCTCGGGTTTCTTGCCGTCGAGAATGGACTTCTTCACGCGCGCGGCTTCGTCTTTGATCTTCTTCGAGACTTTGGCGGTCGACATGCGTTGCTCCTTATATAGCAGAGGCGCGCACCGGTGGGAGCACCCTGGTTGCCGGGACATTAGGTCGGAGCGCCGGGATGGGGCAAGCAATTCCCCCGGGTCTCATTTCCCGTTGTGCAGGATACGCATGCGCCTGCGCAGCGACAAGGCCATGAGCACCGCGAATATACCCGCCGCAACCCATGCGGTGCGGGGTGCCGCGAGCGGCACCCATTCCAGCTTGATCAACGTCAGATAGAGGCCGCCCGCGAGCAGCGCAATACCCACCCCGAAGAGGACGGCGAGCACGGGCCGCACACGGGTCAGGAAAAAGCGCGTGGCCACGGACGCGATCACGAACGTGATCATCAGCGGCAGCAGCCTGAACACCGCGATTTTCCCGCTCGACCACGAGGATTTGATCGCCGCCACGATGACAAAGTGCACCACCGCACTCACCGCGGCGCCGAGGACGAGGTCACTTCTGAGCCGGCCGGTGACGGCGCCACCCACGGCACCCACCAGAATCGCCACCACGATCACCGTGGCGATGGTCGCCAGGACGCCAAAGGCGACGGGAGCCATGAATCACGCGTCCTTCTGCCAGCAAAGAAATCGCCGGTCCGACGTCGACACCATGGCCTCGATCACGGCGTCGTTGGCGAATTTCGACAGGGTCTGAAGCCGCGCGAGCAGCTCGCGCTCTCCGGTCGCTCCCTGCGGAATCGCGCACCCGCCGTCGCTTCCGTGCAGAATCCAGAACACATCGGGTACCAGCGGCCCGTCGGCGGTGGTCAGGATTTCGACTTTCGTGAGATCGTTCCATGCCACGCGTTCCACCCGGCCGTCGGGTCGTTCGCACACGATCTCCGTGTCGGACAGTTTCACCACAAAACGACTTTCCGGCTCGAGAAGCGCGTGCGGCTTGCGCGCGCTGACGTACTCCCACACCGGGTCCAGACCCGGCGTGAGACCCGAAAAGCCGATGGAAAGCGTCGCGAAGCCCAATTTCCGATTCGCCGCCGCGATCATTTGCGCCCCGCGCGGCAGCCGGCTCAAGTATTTGTCGGGATCGGAGAGGTCGACGCACAGGAACTTTGTCGAGCTCACCGAGCGAATGGAGACAGAACGAATGTCGTCCCACCGGATCACGCCGACTTTTGTCCGGCGGTCGTCGATGCCTTCGTCGTTGATGACGACCTGCGGACCGGTGCGGAAGAACATGACGGGAATGGCGATGAATCCCAGACCGAAGAATGCAATCCCGATCCAGCCGACGATCTTTGAAAGAGCGCCCGGCTGCGTGGCGAGAAAGGAGCACATGGCGACCATCGCCGCCGTGAGCACGAAGAGGCCGAAGAGCTTCGGCCTGGACCGGTAGCACTCGATGGACGTGCGAGGCGCGTGACCGCTGTCCATGCGCGAAGTCTGGCACGAAACCCCGGGGGCGGGACAAACGGAAACTTCGTGACAGCACCCCGCAGCCCTGCCTTACGATGCCACCAACGGACGCCCCCGCGGGCGCAGGAGGAGCTCATGTCCGCGATTACAACGCTTTTGGCCGCGCTCGCCGTGGTGGGTGCCGGATTCATCGCCTTCTGGACGAAGGCCATCATGGGCGTGCGTCGCGACCCTGCAGCGCGCAACACACCCGCCGGCGACACCGCGCATCCCGGCGTGGTTCACATCGGCATCGGCGCCGTTACCAACTTCTTCGACACGCTGGGCATCGGATCGTTCGCGACGACGACGACCATTTATCGCCTGCGCAAGCTCGTCGATGACAAATTGATTCCCGGCACACTGAACGTCGGCCACGCGCTCCCCACCGTCGCGCAGGCGCTCATCTACACCACCATCATCGAAGTCGACATTCTCACGCTTGTCACGATGATCATCGCGGCCGTGCTGGGATCGTGGCTGGGCGCGGGCATCGTGTGTCGCTGGTCGAAGACGAAAGTGCGCATCGGCATGGGCGGCGCGCTTCTCGCGGCGGCCACTCTGATGCTGATGACACAGCTCAAGCTCTTCCCCGGCGGCGGCGAAGCCATCGGCGTCACCGGCGCGCTGCTCGCGGTTGCGTTGGTGGGAAACTTCATTCTGGGCGCACTGATGACGCTCGGCATCGGTCTCTACGCGCCGTGCATGATCCTGGTGAGCCTGATCGGCATGAATCCCAAGGCCGCGTTCCCCATCATGATGTGCTCGTGCGCGTTCTTGATGCCGGCCGCGAGCATGAAGTTCATTCGCGAAAAACAATATTCGCTGCGCGCCGCACTCGGTCTCGCCATCGGCGGCATACCGGGTGTGCTGCTCGCGGCGTACATTGTGAAGTCCTTGCCGCTCTCAATCGTGCGCTGGATGGTGATCGTGATCGTGGTCTACACGGCGATCAACCTGATTCGGGCTGGCTTACAGTCTCGGGATGAGGCGCCAGCCAAGGCTTGAACTAATCCCCCCAAACATCCGTGAACCCGCGCTTCTCGCGCGGGTGATCTACAGCCTTTTCTGTAGAACGCGACAGAACATCCCTGCCCGGCTCCCTTCCCGTGCTCGCCGTCATTAATTGATGGCAGGGCTCGGACCACCATCCATTCTCGAGCGGAGGGTCGTTATGTCGAAAAAATCTTCGGTGCGTCTTGCCACCGCCGCAGGCGCCACGGTTTTCATGGTCATCGTCGGTGTCATGTTCTGGCCCGACCTCGAGCAGGGTCCGCGAGATTTCACCAATCCGGCCGAGGCGCAGTCGACGGCCTCATCGGGACGCTCGGTCGCGGAGCAAATGAGTGAAGCGTTCGAAGCGGCAGCCAACAAGGTCAGTCCCTCCGTGGTCCCGATCTACGCCGAGAAAAAAGTGGAAGTCTCGGAGGAAATGAACGAGCTCTACCGGCGCTTCTTCGGCCAGGAGATGCCGGAAGACTCGGAGGGTAACAGCACACAAACGCTGCGCAGCGTGGGCTCGGGTGTGGTGGCGCGCTCGGGCGGCTACATCCTCACCAACAATCATGTGGTGGCCGACGCCACCAAACTCACCGTCATCTTTGAGGACGGCAAGCGTCACGATGCGAAAGTGGTGGGCACCGATCCCCCCACCGATCTCGCCGTGATCAAGGTCGATGCGAAAGATCTTCCCGTGGCGACGTTCGGATCATCGCAGGGTCTGCGCGTGGGTCAGTGGGTCATCGCAGTCGGCAACCCGTTTCAACTGTTGCACTCGGTCACCGCGGGAATCGTGAGTGCCAAGGGGCGCTCGTCGATCGGTGTGGCCGCGTACGAGGATTTCATCCATACCGACGCGTCCATCAATCCCGGCAACAGCGGCGGCGCGCTGGCCGACCTCGACGGCAAAGTGATCGGCATCAACACCGCCATCGCGAGCAATAC
>DATNGX010000163.1:0-2781 GCA_035605755.1 Candidatus Krumholzibacteriia bacterium | reverse complement strand
GCGACTTCAAGCGCGTGGTCGACATCAACGGCGCGCGCGTGATCTTCGATGACGGCTGGGGGCTGGTGCGCGCATCGTCGAACCTGCCCGAGCTGGTGTTGCGCTTCGAAGCACGCACGCCGCAGCGTCTGCAGGAGATCAAGGACACCTTCCGGGGCTACCTCGCGAAATATCCCGAAGCGGATCCGCACTGGGAGAACGAATGAAACATCGCATTGCACTCCTGGCCGCGTGCGCGGCGTTGAGCGTCACCATGAGCACCATCGCATCCTCCTCACCCGTTCAGTTGCCGCTTGGGTATCTCCCGCTTGCCGAGAGCCAGCCCGTCATCGACAAGACACTTGTCGCGCACCTCTCACCCGACATCTCGAAGCTCACGGCGCGCGAGCGGGCAACCGTGGCGAAGCTCCTGGACGCGGGTTCGATTTTCGAGGATCTGTACGAGGAGCAGCGCTATCCCGGAGCGGTGGCGGCGCGCGCGCAACTCTATGCGCTGGACCAGCGTCTGGGCTCGCCCGCGGAAACCCGCAATCTGATCACCCTCTATTATATGAATCGCGGCCCGGTGGCCCGCATGCTCGACAACCAACGCCGACCGTTCCTGCCCATCGGCGCTCCGCCCAAAGGCGGCAGCATGTATCCGGCCGGCGCCACCAAAGAAGAGATCGACGCGTACATGACCGCGCATCCCGAAGCGCGGAGCGCGCTCCTCGGCGCGCGCACCGTCGTGCGTCGCGTGGACCCAGCGTCGCTCAAGCGCGACATCGCCGCGCTCAAGGCGCACCCGCTGATCGACGGACTGCAGCCGGGACTTCGTCAATCGCTCGAAGCCATGGCGAAACATCCCGATCCGCACGCGTTTTACGCCGTGCCGTATTCGGTTGCGTTTGCGGACCAGATGGAGAAGTGCTACCGGCTCCTCATGGACGCGGGCAATCAAATCGAGCCCGAGGACGCGGAGTTCGCGACCTACCTCAGGAACCGTGCGCGCGATCTGGTCTCCAATGACTATGAATCGGGCGACGCGTCGTGGGTGACGGGCCGGTACAAAACGCTGAACGCGCAGATCGGTTCCTACGAGAACTACGACGACGAGCTTTATGGCTCGAAGACGTACTTCGCTCTCAGCATTCTCGTGCTCGACCGGGAGCGCAGCGAGGCGTTGCACGCCGCGACCTCCCAGCTGCAGAAACTCGAGGACAGCCTCCCCTACGACGAAGGGAAAGCGCACAAGCGCGTGCGCTCCGATATTCCGGTCGGGCTCTACGACGTGCTTGCCGATTTCGGCCAGGCCCGAAGCGCCAACACCGCGAGCATTCTTCCCAACGATTCCGACATGGCGCGCCGTTACGGCCGCACCATTCTGCTCCGTCGCAACATCATGGAGTCGCCCGATATTTTCGCGGCGAGCCGCGCGGCGTACGCGGCCGCGGTGGACGACCGCTTCGTGCCGTCGTTCACGCCCAAGGGCGGCAGCGACCGCACCCTCTGGCACGAGATCGGGCACTATCTCGGTGTGGATCGCACGCGCGACGGACGCGACCTCGACCTCGCGCTGCAGCAGGCGTCGAGCGTGTACGAAGAAATGAAAGCGGACCTGGTGTCGCTCTTCCTGGGACCCGAGCTTCAGAAGATCGGATTCTACTCCGCGGGCGATCTCCATCAGTTGTACGCGAGCGGCGTGCGCCGCGTTCTCAACAAGAACCGTCCCGACCGCTCGCAGCCCTACCAGATCATGGAGCTCATGCAGTTCAACTACTTCATGGCGCAGGGCGTGCTCACATTCGATGCGACGAGCGGGCGGCTCAGCGTGAACGAGGACAAGTTCCACGCCGCGGCGGCGTCCATGCTGCGCGACGTGTTCGAGATTCAGGCGGCGGGAGACGCCGCCAAAGCCGAGGCGTACATCGCCAAATGGACCGAGTGGACGCCCGAGCTCCACGAGCGACTCGCCGAGGCGATGCGTTCCACGGAGACGTCGCGCTTTCCGTGCGTCACGTTCGAGCTTCTCGACGCGCCCGACAAGGCACCACGCGGTGTGGGACGGGGTGCATCGCTGCAATGAGCAAAGACGCCGCGCACTCGCATCGCGCGGAGCTCGAGATCGTCGCGGGAAGCTTCCTCATCAGTTTTTCCGGAGTGTTCGTGAAGATTGCCCACATCGGACCAACCGCCGCCGGTGTGTATCGCAATCTCTTCGGCGCCATTGCGCTCCTCGCGATTGCGCTCGCGCGCCGCGATTCATTCTGGCGCGGATGGAACAATCTGCGCTGGGTGCTCCTGGGCGGCGCCGCATTCGCGGCCGACATCTACTTCTGGCATCGATCCATCCATTACGTGGGTCCCGGACTTGCGACCATCCTCGGAAATTTTCAAGTGTTCTTCATGGCGGCGGCCGGCATTCTGATCTTTCGCGAGCGCGCGACGTGGCGTTTCCTGATTTCCATCCCGATCGCGGTGACGGGGTTGTTCATGCTCGTCGGGTTGCACTGGTCGCAGTTCGATGCGACCTACCGCACCGGCGTTATCTTCGGTGTGTTCACCGCCATCAGTTACGCGGCATACCTGTTGTGCCTGCGTGGCGCGCGCCGCGAGCACAACCGTCTCTCCGCGCCCGCCAATCTCACCTGGGTGAGCGGGTTCACCGCCTTGTTGCTCGCGGTGACGGCACTCGTCGGCGGCGAAGCACTCGCCATTCCTGACATGAACACAGCGCTGGTACTGGTTGCCTACGGCGTGTTGTGCCAGGCCCTGGGCTGGATCATCATTTCGCGCAACTTT
>DATNGX010000162.1:0-7652 GCA_035605755.1 Candidatus Krumholzibacteriia bacterium | reverse complement strand
CTGCGATTGAACGTCATATAGAATGATGGGCTTCCCGAAGCTGGGAGACTCCGAGAGCTTCACATTGCGTGGAATCACCGTCTTGTAAACTTTGTCGCCGAAGTAATTGATCGCTTCCTGCGCCACCTGGCTGGTCAAATTCAAGCGCTTGTCGAACATCGTGAGCACGACGCCTTCGATCTCCAGATTTGGATTGAGCGACGCCTGCACCATTTTGACGGTGCCGAGCAGATGGCTCAATCCTTCCAGCGCGTAGTACTCGCACTGGAGCGGAATCAGAATCGAGTCCGCGGCCGTCAAAGTGTTCAGCGTTAGGAAGCCCAGGCTCGGCGGACAGTCGACGATGATGTAATCGTACTTGTTGCGAATCAGTGCGAGCGCCTTCTTGAGGCGATACTCGCGCTCCGTCTCCGTCACCAGCTCCACCTCGGCGCCGGCCAGATCCGCCGTCGACGGCAGTGCATCCAGAAAAGGCATCACCGTGGGAACGATGGTTTCGTGGACGAGATTCTCGTCGTAGAGAACTTCGTACACGCTCTGCTTGACCTCACGTTTGTCGATGCCGACACCGGACACCGCGTTGGCCTGCGGATCCATGTCGACAAGCAGTGTTCGTCGTTCCGCCGCGGCGATACTCGCGCACAGGTTCACGGCCGTCGTGGTTTTCCCCACGCCGCCCTTCTGATTTGCAATTGCAATGATTCGCGCCATGGCACGCCTCCGTTACGGACAAGCGGTGCAGGTCGGGCTGCAATTCGGCGTTGTCGTGATAGGGTTCGAGTTGAGCCAGGGGCATGATTTCACTCGCGTGTGGACCGTGCTCTGATCCAGAGAATCATGAATGCCGATATCGATGGTTGCGCAGCTGCCTGAGGCGGAACCCCAGAAGTTGCACGTCGCGTCCAGCTCGGCCTGCGCCACGCCTGGATAACCGCTCTGCAAGTACAGACTCGACACGCTCGAATCTCCGTTGCCGCGGAAATTGTTGTTGTGAATCGCGGGGAACACCGAGTGCGCCAGCGAAATGCCGTGCGTGGAGTTGAACTGGAAATCGTTGAACTGCACGTCGATGAACGCCGACTTCGTGGTGTCATTGAGGTCCATGCGAATTCCAGAGCCGTTGTTGATCGAGAGCGTGCAACCCTGCACGATCACGGAATCCGGTACCGATGCAAACGCCGCGATGGCAAGGCCGTCACCGGCGCCATTGCTGAGCTCCGAATCGATCAGGCGCACCACGCCATTGCCTTCCATCCACACGCCGGCGTGTTTGCTGCACTTCACACTGCTGTTGTTCATGGTCAGGATCGCGTCGTCCTGCACACGCACGCCATCGACGGGATACCAGAGCTCGACGTAGTCGAGATCCGCCGTTCCGGCCGCCGGCGCCCCCGCCTCGCGACTCAGCTGAATACCCTGCCAGCCGCTGTTGTTGCTTCCTCCGCACACAAAGGTGCGATCGTTATGGCGAATAATGATGGGATCCGCGGCGGAACCGTGCGCGCTCAGCGTACCGGTGACATCCACGATCAGCCCCGGCGCGTTGATGTAGATCTCGGTTCCGGCTTCGATTGTCAGCGTCGAGCCGGACGGAACTGCCAGCCGGGGATTGGTGCCGGCGGTGGCGAGAATGTACGGTGACGCGGACTTCAGGAACGAGCCAGTCTGGTACTTGGTCGCGACCCGGATCTCCTCGGTGAGCTTTCGCGTGACAGTCCCGTCACTCACGCTGATGTTGACAGTGTCGACGCCGACGGTCGACGGGACGGTCCATCGCATGACGGTCTTCTTACTGTTCTGCGCGGCGAGACTGCCGCGGGTGACCGTCCATGTAATTGTCAACGGATCGTCATCAGCGTCGGTCGCCGTGACGGTGAGATCGACGGGGATATTTTTCTCCGTCGCCATGGGCACGAAAGCGAACGCGATCACGGGAGGGGTATTGGTCCCCGGATTCGTCCCGGAGTCCCCGCCGCCTCCGCACGCCACTGCAACCAGAGCCGCCACGCCTGCAATCACTCGCTTCCAATCCATATAAGTCCTTCCTAAATAACAACTTGCAACATCGCAATCGCGTGGGGTCCAGTACTGCAGAATAGCGAGGAGCGCTCGTCGAAATCAAGCGAATTGTCGAGAAGCCAGGGCGAAAAAAGCGGATGCGTTTTCAGGCGAGTCCGCATCTCATCGTCGAGTGCTGGTCCAGATTCCCCGTTAGGCGCCTGGTCTCATTCTTGTGGTGGAGCGATGAGTGATAACTCCCTTCCCCAGCGATCGACGGAAGGCACGACATGTTTCACGTGAAACATCCGGAGAGCCCATAAGATTCAGATCCCGTTTCACGTGGAACAGACTTCTATGAACAAAAGGAAAAGGCCGGCATGTTTCACGTGAAACACACCGGCCTCGTTGAACCGAGTCGGGGTTAGACTACTGCGGGGCTGCCTTCTCGCGCATGCCGGGCATCAGGTTTCCATACTTCATCTGGTTGCCGTCAAAGGTGGTGGCCGTCTCGGCGGATGCGAAGTAGAACAGGCGGCCGCCGTAGGATCGGTGCGGCGAATCCGCGGTCGGCACGAACCGCTCCCGGGTGACGGGGTCGGTCACCTTGCCGGAATACTGGTACGGTGCCGCGACGAACTTGCTCATGCTCGCCTCATCGCAGAAGTAGTAGGCCTCATAGTTGACAAAGGCGCGATGGGCAGCGTCCAGGATGGCAGGCCGGGATGGATCGACGACGCACATAACCGAAAGACCCATCTCGTTGAGGTACTTGTCAGGGCCTTGCACGAAGGCCAGGGCGCAGGGGCTTCAGCAGAAGCCGACGGGCTGCCCATTGACGTAGATGGGCGGCATCTTGGGGTTGAGCTTTACGTGACGAACGGCACATCGGTCGTTGATCGAGACCTGCTCGCCGTCGTAATAGCGCAGCCTGGGAAGCGAATCCTGCTCATTCACATACGCACCCATGACCGTGTATTCCTTTTCGGCCATCATGGGCGCGGGCGTTTCGGGCGGTGGAGCGTCGGCCCGCTGCTGCTGCTTCTGCTTCGAGCAGCCCAGTCCGATGACAAACACGGCCGCCGTTACGAGGACACCTGTCGCGCTTCGGTTCATAAGCGCCTCCTTCTTTCTCTCCCTATACACCAGATCGGTAGATTGCGTAGCAACCGAATTCGCCGTCCAGCCGGCGCTCGAGGCGGAGATGCGAGCCGACAACGGTGGGCGCTGCACTGCTGACCGCCATAGTTGATGCGAAGCACCCGGGCGTCTTCAACAAGGGCTCGATGGCAATGGCCATCGCGGCGGGATCGCCCACGGCCATGGTGACGACGAGATCAAACGCCGCGGTGTGGACGGGACTGCGGGCGGCGTCTCGTGCATCCAGTGCGACCGCGGTGGCATTGGGAAGGGGGAGTGTGCGGCAGGTGCGTTCGAGAAAGAGCGCGCGCTTCTCGCGTCGCTCGATCATGGTCACCTCGAGCTCGGGAAGATCCAGCGCCCATACCACGCCGGGGAAGCCGGCGCCGGATCCCACGTCGGCAACACGACCGCGGCTGAGGTTGAGCACCCGGGCAAGCTCCAGGCTCTCCAGCACGAGACGCTCACAGGCTGCGACCGGCTCACGCTTCGATACCAGGCCGAGGGTTGGATTCCACTGCAGCACTTCCGAGAGAAAGTTCGCAAGGAGCTCGGGCGAGCCGCAGTCAAATCGCGCAACTGATTTGTTTACAATAGATTGTGCTTCTGGGTGGGGCGCTTGCATCTAGGCGGACGCGCGGCGCCGGCGCTCGAGGTGGACGGCAATGATCGACAGATCGGAGGCTCGCACACCGGCGATGCGTGAGGCCTGGCCGATGGTTTCCGGGCGTTTGAGGATCAGCTTCTGGCGGGCTTCGGCGCTGAGCCCGTGAATGGTTTCGAACGACATGTCGCGCGGGATGACGCGCGATTCGCCATCGCGCATGGCGCGCGCCTCGCGCCCCTGTCTCTCGACATAGCCTTCGTATTTCACGGCACACTCGATGGCGTCGTCCAGCTCGGGTTCGGTGGGAATCGCGCAACACGTGCGCAGATGGGCGAGCTGAACACCGGGGCGACGCAACACCTCGCGCAGTGTCGCGCCGTGGCGCACCGGCTCGAGACCGAGCTCTTCGAAACAGCGATTACCGTTCGTAAACGGAAACGAGGTGCGCTGCAATTTCTCGACACACGCCTGCGTGCGTTCGATGCGGGATTGCACACGCTCGAGCGCCGCGTCGCTGACGAGCCCGAGTCGGTGACCCGCGTGCATCAGCCGTTCGTCGGCGTTGTCCTGGCGCAGCGTGAGCCGGAACTCGGCGCGACTTGTAAACATGCGATACGGCTCGTCGATGTCCTTGGTGGTGAGGTCGTCAATCATGACACCGATGTAACCCTCGTCGCGCGCGGGCACAAACGGCGCTTCGCCGCGCTGCTTGAGCACGGCATTGACACCGGCCACGAAACCCTGCGCCGCCGCCTCCTCGTAGCCCGAGGTGCCGTTGACCTGTCCCGCAAAATAGAGATTGTCGATGGACTTTGATTCCATCGTGCGCTGGATCTGATCGGGCGGGAAGAAATCGTACTCCACCGCATAGCCGGGCCGCGCCATGGTCGCGTTCTCGAAGCCGGGCAGCGTGGCGAGAATGGCGAGCTGCACGTCGACGGGAAGACTCGTCGAAATACCATTCATGTAGAGCTCGGGATGATCAATCCCTTCCGGCTCCACGAAGATCTGGTGCCGCGTCTTGTCCGGGAAGCGAACCACCTTGTCTTCAATGGACGGGCAGTACCTCGGCCCAATGCCTTCGATCACGCCCCCGTACATGGGCGAACGATCGAGGTTGGCGCGGATGACGTCGTGCGTCGCTTCGCTCGTATAGGTGAGGTGGCAGAATACCTGGGGCTGCTCGATGCGATCGGTGCGATGCGAGAATGGTAACGGCGGCTGGTCACCCGGCTGGGGAGCGAGACGCGAAAAATCCACCGTCTCGCGAAGCACGCGCGGCGGAGTTCCCGTCTTGAGGCGTCCCATTCGTAATCCCAGTCCGGTCAGGCTGTGCGACAACGACGACGCGGCGGGCTCGCCTTCGCGACCGCCGTCGGTCTGTCGCGCTCCGGTGTGCATCAGCCCGCGGAGGAAGGTGCCGGTCGTGAGCACGCACGCGGTCGCGTTGACAATCGCTTTGGTTGACAATTGAACCCCGACGAACCGGCCGTTCTGGTTGACAATCGATTCGACCTCAACCTCCGCGACATCCAGTCCCGGCGTCGACTCCACCACCTCGCGCATCAGGGACGCGTAGAGTCTTTTGTCAACTTGCGCACGCGGCGACCACACTGCCGGACCCTTGGCTCGATTCAGCATGCGGAACTGGATCCCGGACCTGTCCGTGTTGCGGCCGATCTCGCCGCCCAGGGCATCGAGCTCCTTGACGAGGTGACCCTTCGCCAGGCCACCGACCGCCGGATTGCAGGGCATGTGGCCGATCCGGTCGCGGCGCAACGTCACCATCAGCGTCGTAGCCCCCATCCGAGCCGCGGCGAGTGCCGCCTCGCAGCCGGCATGGCCACCGCCAATGACGATCAAGTCGTAATGTTTCTGCATGTTAGCCAATTTGGTTGACAATCGAAATGAGCGGCCGCGCTCAATGTTGACAATAGAAAAGTTGACAATCCGTCGCGTTACTTGCCGATGCAGAAGCGCGAGAAGATCACGTCGAGCAGTCCGTCGTGATACCGGCGGCCCGTCGCCTCTTCATATAAATGAAGGGCCTCGCGGGCTTTTTCTGCCACGAGCTCCATCGGCTCCGAGTGCCGGATCATGAGAGCCAGCTCATCCAACTGCGCCCGCGCATCGTCCAGCAAACTGACCAGCCGGGCATTCAGCACCGATCGTTCGCGCGCGACCCGCGCGAGCTCGAGCGCACCGGTTCGCGCCAGCATGGTGGCGCGAAGCTCATCCAGCCCGGCACCGGTCAGTGCCGAGACCCGAACACCGGCGACCGCGCCGTGGGTACTCTCGGGCAAGTCCGCCTTGTTAATTAGCACGATGCTCCGGGTGGCGTCGAGGGCCTCGAGCGAGCGGCGCCCGGCGGCGGAGTCGTCGTGTCCATTGCTGCCATCGAGCACGAACAGAACCAGGTCGGCCTGATCCACCGCGTCCGCGGTCCGGCCCATCCCGAGCTGCTCGACGCGGTCGGTGCTTTCGTCGCGAAGCCCCGCGGTGTCGTGCAGCACGAAGGGCACGCCGTCGATGACGAGCGTTTCGCGCAACACGTCGCGCGTGGTTCCCGGGATCTCGGTGACGATGGCGCGCGACTCACCCAGCAGCCGGTTGAAGAGGCTGCTCTTGCCGGCATTGACCGGGCCGGCGATCACCACGCGAAAGCCGTCGCGCAGAACCCGCGCCATGGGCGCCGAGGCCAACAACTCATCGAGACTCGCGCGCTGCGCGGCGATGCGGTCGAGCGCCCCGGGAATGTCGAGGGCCTCGATGCCTTCTTCGATGAAATCGATCCGCGCTTCCAGATCCCCGAGCAGCACAAGCATGTCATCGGCCAGCTGGTCGATGCGACGAGAGAGCTCGCCCGAGAGCTGGCGCTCGGCCGCCACCCGCTGCACCTCGGTGCGCGCATGAATCAAGTCGGCGACCGCTTCCGCCTGGATCAGATCGATCTTGCCGTTCAAGAACGCGCGCCGCGTGAACTCTCCCGCCTCGGCCGGGCGGGCGTGACGGAGCAGAACCTCCAGAACGCGCTGCACCACGGCGAGCCCGCCGTGACAGCTGATCTCGACCACGTCCTCGCCCGTGTACGACTCCGGTCCCCGCATCACCGACGCCATCACCTCGTCGACCCGCTCGCCCGCCTCATCGACAAAATACCCGTGGTAGAGCCGTCGATGCTCCCACCCTTCGAACCCTTTCCCCGACGCCTGTCGCAGAACCGCAGACAGCACCTCGAGCGCCTGCGGCCCGGACACCCGAATCACCGCAATGCCCGACTCCCCTACCGGCGTCGCCAGTGCCGCAATCGTATCCGTCGAATTGAACACGTCGGGATTCTACACGAAGAACGCGCGAGCGGGTGGCGAGTCAAAGTCGAGAGCGAGCATGTGCGAGCGTCGTTCCAGATTGAAATGGCGGGAGCATGTCTGTCTGCGGCGTCGTGGACGAGCGCTATTAATCCGAAGTGCGATTGCGCGAGGACTCCGACGCCGCAGACAGACATGCGACCGCCGAACAAAGAGGAAAGAAGCTAGTCCCGAGGAAGGTCGTCGGTCGCGGAGGTCCGGGGAGAGATAACCACTTTGCGCAGGAGCCCGTCGCCGATCGTGTACGTCGTCACGTCTTCGTAGTCGGCCACGGCCAGATGGATGATGCGCCGCTCGGAGGCCTTGAGCGGCTCGAAGTCGTATTCCTTCTGGGTCTGTCGCACGCGGTCCGCCAGGCGTTGCGCTTTCTCGACCAGGAGGCGGTGCTTGCGCCGCACGTAACCGCCCACGTCCACGGTGATCTTGCTGTGTCGTCCGGTGCGGCTGGTGAAGATGCGATTCACCACGTGCTGGATCGACGCCAGCGTTTCGCCACGCCGGCCAATCAGCAATCCGTCCAATCCGCTCGACGTGATGTT
>DATNGX010000161.1:0-3621 GCA_035605755.1 Candidatus Krumholzibacteriia bacterium | reverse complement strand
CTCCGCCCTCACCACAAGACACACACGACGTCCCTCGATTCGCGTGATGAAGTCGAACGTCGTGCCCTGCGGCCCGGACTGGGGAAAGCCGCCGACGATTCCGTCCAGCGTGACGTTCGCCGCCCCCGCGACCGCCGACATGCGCTCCACGGCCTCGCAATCGCGCGCATAGTTGCTGCTGGCGCGCGCGCCCAGCGCGGCCGCGCCGGCGGCGACGAGTATAAGAAAAAGCCACGACGGGCGCCGGCGCACCAGCGCCGCCGCGCCCACACTCGCGATCACAATCAGAAAGAGAAAAAGACGCCGCGCGACTCCCGCCGCCACGGCGAGCGTGAGGATCCACACCACCGCCGCCACCCCCTGCACGCACGGCCCGCCGTGCGTTATTTCTTCGAGTACAACACCACCTGGTTCTTGCCCCGCTGCTTGGCGCGGTACATGGCCTCGTCGGCCTGGGAGAAGAGCTGCTCGCCGCCGCGCGCGGTATCAGGATACACCGCGACACCCACACTCACCGAGAGATCACGCACCTTGCCGAACGCATCCTTGAAGCCGCGATACTGGCTCACGACGCGACGCAGACGTTCCGCCGTGTGCAGCGCCTCGAACTCGGGTGTTCCGGGCAGGAGAATGACGATCTCTTCGCCGCCGTAGCGAAACGGCATGTCGACCTTGCGCAGGTTGCGGCGAATGATGTCTGTGATCGCGACCAGCGCTTCGTCGCCCTTCTTGTGACCGAGCTCGTCGTTGATGCGCTTGAAGTCGTCGACGTCGATCACGAGCATGGAAAGCGCCGAGCCCGAGCGCATCGCGCGCTCGATTTCCACCGGCAGCTGGCGGTCGAGGAACTGGCGGTTGTACACGCCGGTGAGTGAATCGATCGACGTCAGGCTGGCAAAGCGCTGGTTGAATTCGATGGCACTGCGGATCATGCCCGCCGCCGCTTCGAGACGCGCATCGATGGCGTCTTTGGCCTCGGTTCGAAATTGCGCCTGCAGTGCGCCCACAATTTTGCCGAACATGAAGATCGGAGCCACCGCCACGGTGGTGCCGTTGCGCGCGGAGTAGCGGCGCGCGCCCGACTCGATCGCGCTGCGCACGAGATCGGTTTCGCGCAGGCGTTCGTCGGACACGACGTGCACGCGCTCTCCCCCTTCATCGCCGCCGGTCACCAGGGTTTCTTCGATGATCTCGAGACGGCCGTGCTCGAAGGCGAGCCATGCCTCGAGCTTCGCCACCAGTGACTCGAGGCGATCCATCACGGGAACCGCGCCGTCGCCGATGGCAAAGGAACGGGTGATTTCGGGCAGGAGCTCGAGGACGTTCCCCGCGGAGGCGCTCGGGGCCGCCAAGTGGGAATTTTCCGCAGCCGCCGACGTATCTTGACGCAGTGGCGTGTCCACGCCACCGGGGGCGGAACCGGACCAGGAATTCCATTCCGCTTCCGGTACGGCCACGCGAAGGCGCATGGCACCGCGGGGCCGCCGGTAGGCGAGCACCACGTTCCCGTCCTCGGAGAACATACCGGCGTGCTCGAGGTACTCGGAGTCGCACAGAGCCTCCAGCGCGCGAATGGATTCGCGGCGGAGCTCTTCCCTCCGGTTTCCCCTTAGGGCCCGGCCAACATCCCGCCGCAGTTCTGGCGGAAGCCGGTGCTGGGGGATAAGCTGGGCCAGAAGGTATCGGAAGTCCTGGTCGTAGATGCGTGTCACAATCGATACCTGTGTGAGTTTACAACTACCTTATTTTATCTGGATTACGTGCCCCATTTCCAGTGATATCCGAAGCATACGTCCGGTTGTGGCGCGAGGGCGCCGATTTTGGCTTGCCGATTGCTCAAACCTTACCTCATATTGCCGGGGACTTGTTCTATCTCGCAAAGCACCTCAAAAGTGCTCCAGGAGGCTCCCACGTGACGCATCGTAACTCGCTAGGCCTACTGATTCTGGCCGGATGGATGTCGGTAGCAGCAATCGGCTGCTCTTCCCAGTCCGACCTCAGCAAGCTGCAGAAGCCCGCGGTCTCGCCCGAGGCCGCCCAGGCGCCTTCGGCCGGGGTCTCCTCGTCGTCTGTCGATGCGTTCGCCACGCGTCTGGAACAGACCAAACGCTACCAGTCCGCAGGCGATGCCGCGCGCTTTGAATCGTCGCGCGACTCGCTCGTCGAAGACGTGAACAATTATATCCGCCTGCACCCGCACGCGGAGGATCATCCCAGGTTCGCGCAGCTCCTCAATTCATTGAGCGCGCTCGACACTCTCGAGACCGACACGCTCGTCAACGAGGACAGCTACAGCGCATCGGAAGACAGTCTCGCGCTTGCCAATTCGCACTGGCCGGAGATGCCGGAAGGCGGAGCCAATCCGTTTTTCACGGACAACACCATCTTCCCGACCATCAGCAATCCGCGCATCGATTTCTGGATCACGTATTTCACGGGTCCGGGACGCGAGCGCTTCGAGCGCGCCATGTATCGCATGCAGCTCCACCGTCCCACGGTGCAGAAGATCCTGGATGAGCGCGATCTGCCGCAGGAGCTCATCTGCATTGCGTTCATTGAAAGCGGCTTCGCCACCAAGGCGGTCTCGAGCGCGAAAGCGGTCGGCCCGTGGCAGTTCATCAACGGCACCGCGCGCCGCTACAACCTGCGCGTCAACTGGTGGTACGACGAACGCTGCGACGTGACTGCGTCGACGTACGCCGCGTGCAACTATCTCAAGGATCTTTACGACATCTGGGGCGACTGGTACCTCGCGTTCGCCGCGTACAACTGCGGCGAGTACCGCGTGGCGCGCCAGATCGCGCGCCAGAAGTCGGAAAACTTCTGGCAGCTCGACCTGCCGCTGCAGACCGAGCGCTACGTGCCCAAGTTCCTGGCCGCGCTCTACATCATGCGCGAGCCCGAAAAGTACGGCTTCACGATTCCCCAGGTCGAGCCGCTGCGCTATGACCTGGTGACGGTGAGCGAAGCCACCGACATCGACGTGCTGGCGCGTTGCGCGGGCACGACGGCGGACGTCATCAAGGATTTGAATCCGCCGTTCCGCCGCGGCGCAACGCCTCCCAACATGGAGATTCACGTGCGCGTACCCGAAGGTGCCGGCGAAAGCTGCCTGGCCGCGCTGGCCGATCTTCCCGTCGAGGAGCGCGTGGCGTGGAAGGAACACAAGGTCAAGCGGGGCGAGACGCTCTCGGTGATCGCCGGCAAGTACGGCACATCGGTGGAAGCGGTGCGCGACGCCAACGGGCTCAAGCGCAAGAGCATGCTCCAGGTCGGTCAGAATCTGATGATTCCCGTCTCCGGTGGCGTGCCCTCCAATCCGGATCTGGCGAACTCCAAACCGGCGTACATGATTCCGACCAACGGTGTCGACAAGGCAGCGCTGACTCGTTACGCCGAGCGCGCGGCCGCGAAATACACTGCCTACTCCCCCGTGCCGTCGGACAAGACCAAAATCACCTACAAGGTGCGCACAGGTGACACGCTGGGCGAGATCGCCGAGAAGTATCACACCAGCGCCGACCGCATTCGCTCGTGGAACAATCTGTCGCGCCGCCGTCACATCTATGCCGGACAGCGCCTGAAGATCTATGTGAGCGAGTCGTACCAGCAGGCCGAGGT
>DATNGX010000160.1:0-2491 GCA_035605755.1 Candidatus Krumholzibacteriia bacterium | reverse complement strand
TTTATGGGAGCCGGGATCCGCGCCCGCAGTATGCGCACGGTCTTCTCGTCACCGGGACCGAGTGGATACACGCAATCCGCGCCCGCCTTGATGTAGGCCGCGGCGCGCGATACGGCTTCCTCGGTGGCCTCGCCGGCGTTCGCAAAGGCCGACGACACGTAGTAGCAATCGATCCGCGCGTTGATCACCAGATGCAGGTCCTGGCGGTCTGCAAAGTCTCTCACGCTCGCGATTCTCGCGCACTGATCTTCCATCGATCGAAGTGCGCTACCGTCCCCGAGTCCATCTTCGATATTGATGCCGACGACACCCGCGTCGATCACTTCACGCATCGTGTCCTCCAGCTCGGATACCGTCGTTCCGTACCCCGCCTCGATATCGGCCGTCACCGGAACATCGACACTGTGCGCAATGCGCGCGATGGCCTCGATGAGCGAGTCGCGTTTGATCCGTTCGCCATCCTTGAACCCGAGCGAGGCCGAGATCGCTGCACTCGCGGTGGCGATGGCGGGATAGCCTTTCGCTTGCAGGATACGCGCTCCCAACGGATCCCACACGTTGGGAAGGAGCAGAAGTTTCCCGCCGCCATGCAACGACAACAGAGTCGCTGCTTTTTCTTTCTGCGTCGTTTTCGTTGCCATCATTTGATGTTCACACGTACTAGCGCTTGTCGACGAGCCGTGTCCAGTCGGTGATGATCGTGACCGGCAATGCGAGATCTTGGGGGAGCGGCTGTGTGACGAGAAAGCGGGCGCCGTCGCGCGTCACGTCGTAGCGCCAGCCGCCGCCGGTTCCATGCAGTTGAAAGAGCCTGGTCGATGGGCCGGCATCGAAGGCTCCCGGACGGAGCGTCACCTCGACGGCATTGACGTAGTTGTTACGATCGACAAAGAAAAGTTCTCTGCCATCGCCGCCCCAGCGTGCTTCGGTGCCGCCGTCCTGCGAGACTTGCCAGCGGCCGCCGGATGGATACGTCGCCACGTATATCTCGTAGCGGCCCGACTCTTCCGAGTGGTACGCAAAGAACTTTCCATCGGGAGAGAACTGCGGACAGTCCTGCGAGCCGTCGCCACCGGCAACGACGGTCCGCGTCGTGTCCCCGAGCGTGGAGATGGCATTGATATCCGCGATTGCGGTTGTCGTGGTGTTCGCGGCCACGAGCACCACGCTTCCATCCGGTGAGGCGGTGCGCGGCCAGACAAAGTTGGCGTACACGGGGATGGTTCGCTCCAGTACGCCGTCGGGTGAGACGATGCCCATTCGAGGTTTGTTGGTTCCGGTGCTCGTGGCGACAATGACGCCGCCGTGCGGTGCCCATATCGCCGCTGGATGATCGTCCTGATCGACGGTGAGTCGGCGACGTCGTCCGCTACCGAGATCGACGATCCACACGTCGGACGTGCCCCGCTCGCGATTCCCGATCGGCATCACCGATTGCGTGTCGTCCGATGAGAGCTCCGGAGTTCCGCCATATGTATAGTCGGCGGGATCGCCCACTTTCGCGATCATGGTGCCCTTGCGGTCGAGCCAGGCGAGCTGCGTTCGCGTCTGATTTTTTCCGGTCATGCACACGAGCACGCCGTTGCTGGAAATGGAAAACACGCCGCGGCTAAAGCGCTCGTCGAAGCGCACATCATCGATGAGCGGAAGCGCGGGCCCCGACACCGCGAATGTTTTCGGGTTGAAATGCTGGGCAACCAGCACTCCTTCGCGGACATAGAGAATGTAACCCGACGCGTATTGAACGTTGGAGGCGACTTCGACTACCTGCGTGCGCTTGTTCGAACCCAACTCGCCGACGAAAATGGTGGGTTCGATACCTTTGCCGGCTCCGCTGCGGCGCGCGAGATAGAGGAAGTGCTTCCCGTCAGGGAGGAACCACGGATAACGATGCGTGGATTCCTGGCGTGTCGAATCGAGTGCGGACACCTGTTCGGGTTTGCCGCCGTCCTGGCGTACCATCTTGAGCGGATGATTGGTGCCGTCTCCGAAAACAATATTGCCGTCCGCGTTCCAGGTGCCGCCGCGCGCGTCGACACGATTCACGAGCTCGATGACGGCGCCGCCGGTGGTATTGACTGTCTTCATCCGGTCGCGTGTGAAGAAACCGATCGACTTCCCGTCCGGTGAGAAGAACGGTCCCTGCGCTCCCTCGGTGCCCGGAATTGCGCGCGCATCCATCGCGTCGACCGATCGGATCCACAGCATGTCAGGACCTTCGCCGGTGCGCGCGCAGAACGCGATCATGCTGCCGTCGGGCGATATGGCGAGCGGCAGCGGCTTGTCCGTGCTGGATGAGAACAGAACGCCGGGAGGCGGAGTGATGGCGGCGTGCACAGGATGTTCGCTGTCGACGGTGATTTTTCCGCGCATCGCAAACAAGGCCGCTGCAGACAGCCCGAGTGCCGCAAGCGTCCAGGGGAGCCACGCGAACTTCTTCGCATGTCGCAACGGGACGGCGGGCAAGCCCGCCGTCGATCCACCTTCGGCG
>DATNGX010000159.1:0-4088 GCA_035605755.1 Candidatus Krumholzibacteriia bacterium | reverse complement strand
CGGAGTGAGAACGGCTTGGAAGAGCGGGCCCGGTGGTCCGCTCGCAGGAGGAAGGCACATGAGAAAACTCGAGATCGGCTGGATCGTCGCCGTCGTGGCTCTTGCCGGCGCGTGCGATCGCAACGTTACATACACGACCACGGAGCAGGAGCCGGCAACGTGCTTCAACTGCCACTCGGATGAGAACACGGCCATTGTCGCCGCCCAGTTGCAGTGGGAGCACTCCGTGCACGGCAGCAGCGCCAACACCAACCGGAGCACCACACCGTGCAACGGATGCCACACCTCCGAGGGCTTCAAGAGCCGCATCGAAACCGGCGAGATGCCCGCGTTGGTGGAGAATCCGACCGCGATTCACTGCTTCACGTGTCACGCACCGCACACGAACAAGGACTTCCGTCTGCGTGTCGAGGATGCCCAGGCGCTCACCAACGGATTCAAGTTCGATGTTGGCCACGCCAATCTGTGCGTGTCCTGCCACCACGCGCGCGAAAACGTGAACACGTACGTGCACACACCCAGCGGCACCACGAACATTGCCAACAACCGCTGGGGACCTCACCACAGCGTACAGGGTGACATGCTGTTCGGATCCAACGGATACGAGTATGCGGGATACGCGTACACGCAGACCGAACACCGGACCGCCACCGAGAATGGATGCGTCGACTGCCACCAGAAGTTCACGCGTAACAGCAAGGTCGGCGGCCACACGTGGAACATGCGCTGGACGGATGAGGATGGCGAGATTCTCAATACGGCGGCGTGCGTGCCGTGCCATGGAGCGACGACGAACTTCAACCTCGACGGCGTGCAGACAGAAACCGCCGAGCTCGTTGATTCCCTGAAGACGCTCCTGGTCGGTCGCGGCTGGGTAAACGGCAGCACCGGAGCGCCGGTGGGCAATCTCTCGCTCACCAACGACCAGGCCGGTGCCATCTGGAACTACCTGCTGGTGGAAGAAGACCGGAGCGAGGGCGTCCACAACAAGGCGTACATCCAGGGTCTCTTGAAATCAGCGATCGAATACCTGAACGCAAACCCGGCGCCGGTTCCGGCCGCGCAGGCGGGAACGGTGCAACTGCAGGCGGTGAACACGCGCCGCAGTTGGAAGGGCTAGAAATCCTTCCGTCGAAATGTGCGCAGTCCGAACAGGACCGGAACGGTCGCATAGATCACCATGGCTAGAGCCGCCAGGGTGTGACCATGGGCCGTTCCGAACGCCTTCTGAAACACGGCGCCCGTGTAGCCCATGAGGGCCGAGATGTCGAGCTGGAGCAGAATGGTGATGCGCCCCAGGTCGACCGGGTTGAGGAACACCAGCCCGAGCAATCCACCTTCATAGGGATAGTCGCGGAAGATGTGGACGTAGAGAAGAATCAGCCCGTCCCAGATCACGGTAAGAAAGAACCACGCCGCCAGCGTCAGCCCCAACCCTTTGATGCGATCCTCAAAGCGTGTCGCGGCGTAGAACGCCAGCGACACGAAGATCACGATCAGCGCGCAGCCGATTCCAAAGAGCGTGAAGAGCTCGCCGATGTGCGCGCGCAGCCCGTATGAGTGAATGAGAAACGGCCCGCCCAGTCCTGCCAGAAACGCTACGCAGAGCGCAGCCGCAAAGCCGATCAACTTGCCGAGATAAATGCTGGTGCGATTGACCGGCTGCGCCAGCAGGAGCTCGTTGAACTCGCGCGAGTTGTAGAAGTAGATCGTGCCCAGCACGACAGACATCAGCGGAATCACCACCAGCACGATGTTGACCAGGCTGGCGATGGTGCGCGCGGGATCGCCGCCGAAGCGGAAGAGCACTTCGGTGACCGCGAACAGGATCACGGCCGTTCCGATCAGCCAACGGCTGCGCAGCAAATTCTGCATCTCATACTTGAGGATCTTACGAGCGTGACTCATGATGCGCCTCCCGAGAGGTTTCGACGATGCGTACCAGCGCGCGGTCGAGACGTGCTTCCGACGTCCGCTGTTTGATCTCCGCCATGCTTCCGGCGAAGAACGGACGCCCGTCCTGCAGATAGATGATCTCGTCCGCCATCTCCTCCACCTCGTTCACAAGGTGCGACGACAGGAGGATGGTGCGACCCAGGTCGCGTTCCTTCCGCACCTTGTCCTTGAACACCGTGGTGGCCAGCGGGTCGAGTCCCACCGTGGGCTCGTCGAGAATGAGGAGTTTGGGCGAAAACAGAAACGCCACCGCCGCCAGGATCTTCTGACGCGTTCCCCCCGACAGTGTGCCCAGGTGTTTGCCACCCATCGCGCCCAGCTCGTAACGGGCAAAGAGCTCGATGTCGTTGTCGCGCTCCTCACCGCGTAGATCGCGCAACATGGCAAACAGCTCGGCCACGGTGAGATGCTCCGGAAGCCGGGCGATCTGCGGCATGTATCCCACCTTGGAGCGGTAGTGCCAGCGCCCCGCGATGGGCTCGTCATCGATCACGATCTTGCCGCTGTCCGGGTTCACGAGTCCGAGAATGCATTTGAGCAGGGTGGACTTTCCCGACGCGTTGGGGCCGAGGATCGCGGTGACCGTCCCGCGATGGATGTCGAGCGACACATCGTCGAGCACGCGTAGGTGCCCGAATGACTTGGAGAGATGGCGAATCTGGATCATCTCGAGCTCCTCTTGATATCGGGCGCACCTGCAGGTGTTGCGCCACGAACCGCGATCGCGGTCATGCGCGGGTTCTTGTCGACGAGCGCCTCGGGGGTGAACACGGGCATCACACGCTCGGTGATGTCGATGATGTTTACAAACAGACTGCCCAGGAGGACGATGCTCGGTGGTGTTTTCTCGACAAGGAGTGAGAAGAGTCCCACCGGGTGGTAGGGCACATCGCCCACGCCGTCGCGGTCGAGGTCATAGCCGCGATACGCGCTCCAGTAGTTGGAATCGAACGTGTTGAAGTTCTGGCGGCTGTTGGTGACGACATCGAACGCATTGCCCACGAAATCGTTGCCGGTAAAGGTTCCGTCCATCGAGTTGGCCATGATGCGCGCGGCGTAGCCGTTACGGACGAATTCGTTGCCCGTGACACGCAGACGGTTGGAGCCTTCGGCGTGCAGGCCGACGGTGTTGCCGATGAATTGATTGCCGGTGATCTCGCTGTCGCCGATCTCCTTGAGCAGGAGGCCGTACGAGCTCGGGCCCCAGTTGTGGCTGAACACGTTGTTGCGCATGGTCACGTGCTGCGTGTACATCACCGCGACGCCGGCGCCGTTGGCTTCAAAACGATTCTCGATGTACTCGTTGCCGGGAGAGAACATGAAGTGCAACCCGTAGCGGATGTTGTGCGCACTCAGGTTGCCACGGATCAGACTGTTCTCCACGAACTCGAAGTAGATCCCGTCGCGATGTCCGTGCACCTCGTTGTGCTCGATGCGCGCGTTCTTGCAGTACCACAGGTGAATGCCGTTGCCGGCCGTCACCTCGCGCTTGGCGCCGCCATTGAGCACGTTGTTGGTAACCACGGTGCCGTTCGCATGCTCCACGTACACGCCGAAGATGGTGTGGTCGAAGCGGCAGTCATCGACCTGAACATCATCAACGGCGCGCACGCGGATGGCAGCACGATCCTCCACATAGGAAGCACCGACATTGCGCAGCGAGAGCCCGCGAACGATGACGCCGGGGGCGGTGATGTCGATGAGGTCGCCGCCATTGTGCCCGTCGATAACCGGGTAATTGTTGCCGATCAGGACGATGGGGAGAGAGATGGTGAGGCCGTGCTCATTATATAGGCCACCCGCCACGCGAACCGTATCCCCGGCCTGGGCGGCGGCAATTCCCGCCGCGATCGTGGTGCAGCGCTCGGCCGGCCCGACCCGGACGGTGGTGGCTTCCGCTGCGGTGGCGAGTGCGATGATCAGGATGGTTGCGGCCGTGATCTTCATGACAATGTCTGCGCCTGGTTCAGGATCGCAACGACTCCCGCACATGCTGCTGGATGCCTTCCCAGTTCATGACGTCGCCGCCCTTCGCCTTCTGGATGTTGTGGGCATCGAGCTCCTGCGCGAACGAGGTCACGTTTGCGCCCATCGGGCTGGGGAGATTGGGGCTCACCAGAAACATCGCGTGC
>DATNGX010000158.1:0-2417 GCA_035605755.1 Candidatus Krumholzibacteriia bacterium | reverse complement strand
TGAAACCTCGAGCAGATAGCGGCCCGGGAACGGATCTTCGCGCTCGAGCACCAGGCCGAGGGCCCGGCTCACTTTCGCGCATTCACCGACCGTCACTCCACCCGGCTTGTCAATATAGAGACGAACCACCGGACTACGGCTGCTTCCAACCACTTCGAGCTTTACGCACTCGAAGCCCAGGAGCTCCAGCTCGGGATTGATGATCCCGTACAAATCACGTTCTTGAACCATCTAGTGAGGCGTCGCTGGGGTTCCCGGCCGGAAAACAAAAATGGGCGGCCCTGCCACCCACTTCCTCAACACACACAACGCTCCGAGATAGATACCATAAACGGACGCCGGGCGCAAGCCACCCCGCCCGGACGGTCCCTTACTTGGGATACTTGAAGCTGTAGATCAGATCGCGGAGCAGAATCCCCACCTCTTCGACCTTGGCCCGATCCACCGCGCTCCCGTCGTCTTTGAGCGTGTGCCAGGCCGCAAAGTCATAGCCGAACAGGTCGATGGCTTCGATCCCCGCCTGCAGGAGCGGCACGTGATCGTCGATCATCGGCGCTCCCGGCGCGGATTGGAAGTAGCGCAGATCCAGCGCCTGAGCGCGGGCGAACACATAGTCCATGAGCGCGCGCGAGCGCTCGTCGGAAGTTCCCTCGCGGCGCGCCGTCGTCCCCACACCACCGACCATGTCGAGCAGTACCGCCGCCACGGGACGATAGTCCTCGAGGTTGGCCGCGAAGTGCCTCGATCCCAGGAGGTAGTAATCGATGTCGCCCTCCTTGCCGTAGTCTTCGCCGTCAAAGAAAACGAGGTCGAGCCCGATGTTCTGCGGCGCGCGCGAACCCGCCAGCCGCGCTACCTCGAGGAGGATCGCCGTGCTCGTCGCGCCGTCGACCGCGCCCAGAATCGGCGTCGTCCACAGTGTCGAATCCTTTTCCTGATCCGCCCACGGCCGCGAGTCGTAATGCGAACACAGCATGAGCCGCCGCTTTTCGCCGGCGCCGAAGCTTCCGATCACATTCATCATCCGGATGGTGCGCTCGCCGTAGGGGTCCTTCACGTCGAACGGTTGCACGCGCACCGCGGCGCCGTAACGCTCGAGCGTGCGCGCGATGTAGCGCGCGCACGAATCGCGCGCCGCGCTTCCCGCCACGCGCGGGCCCAGCGCCAGCTGCCTGTCGATGTGCACGACGGCGCTGTCCACCGCGAACACCGGGGTTTCTCCGCGATTACAGGCGACTCCACCCGCAACGCACGCGGCGGCAACCAGACCGGCTGCAACCATCAACCTGAGCGGTGGTGGGTTGAACATTCGGTTAGAAGGTGACCACAGCGGTCACACCGAGGCGCACCTGTGTGGTGGTCTGTCCCGTGGATTCCGCATAGGTGCGATTGTAATCGATGAACGCGCTGCCGTTGATGTTCTTCGAAAAGACGTAGCGCGCGGTGGGCGAGACGTGAAACGACGTCGAGGCGGGAATCGGCTGGCTGAATCCGTCGGCTCCCGTGCGCTCGCCGCCCGTCTTCGAATACGCGATCGAGAACGTGGCTTCGAGATCGTTGTCCCAGCTCATTTTCTTTCCGAAGAAATTGATGCCGCCGCCGCCGCGGAAGTTGCGCTTCATGTCCAGCGTCAAGCCGCGGCTGTTGGTCTCCGCCTTGGAGCCGCGCGTCTCGTTGACGTTGCTGGAGTATGCCACACTCAGCGTCGTTTGCAGCTCATTCTTCCAGGTCATGTCGAGCGCCGGTGAGAGCGTAAGCGTTTCGTTCTGGTTGACCGGCGGCTGGTCTTTCTGCCCGTCCTCGTGATGGGTTTCCTTGTAGTTCATGTTGACGGTGCCGTTGGTCAGAATCGGGCGCAGCGGCCGGAAGTTGGCGAGGCCGTCCCACTTCGCCTGCAGGTCCGGCCACGTGATGTCCAGGCTGCGTGTCTGTCCCGAGGAACGAAAATCCTGGTCGCTCATTTCGCGCCGGTAGCGGCCCTGTACGTCGAGACTTCTGGTGAGCTGCACGCCGCTGTCCAGGTTGAAACCCAGAGACTCCTTCTTCTGGTCCGGCTTGCTGATGCTGTCGATGCCCGCGTCCGCATCCATGCCCAGCCGGTACGTGATGTCCGGGCGGGCCGCGATGCGCACGTAGTTCGAGCTCATGCGGTGCGTAATGTTTGCCGAAATCGGGCGCACCGTGACGAAAATGCGCGCGATTCCCTTGAGCAATGAACCCGCACCCGGTCGCTGCTTTGCTGCATGCTGCGTCGTGTCGGGCGCGGCGTGCGCGGAATCGGGCGGCGTACCGGGCGGGTTGTTGGGCGGCGGTTGCTGCCCGGCACCTCCCGACTGCAGCTCGTCGACATTGACTCCCATCCACTTCAACACGCGGCCCGCGTGACGCGCCAGATCGAAACGAATGCGCCCGGTGTC
>DATNGX010000157.1:0-8563 GCA_035605755.1 Candidatus Krumholzibacteriia bacterium | reverse complement strand
ACCGGCACATGCGTCCCTACTGGGATGCGCACCGTCACCGTATGTCGACGGGCGTGGCCGGGCGCGTGTATGCACTCATCGAGCACAAGCAGCTTTCCATCGTTGCGGGACGAATCGCGACCTGCGCACGCGACGGCGATCAGGTGGCCGTCGACGTGCGCGGGCGCGACGGCGCTTTGCAGCGTCACAATGTGGACGCGGTGGTGAATTGCACGGGGCCGGACGGGGATTTTTCGCGGTCAATGGACCCGTTGATCGCTCACTTGCGAACGTACGGAGTCATCATGCCGGATGCGCTGGGAATTGGAATGGCAACACGCGACGATGGTGGAGTGATCGACGGGGAGGGAAATGCGTCGAGCGTGCTGTTTACCCTGGGGGCCACGCGCCGCCCGGCGCTGTGGGAATCGACGGCGGTGCCGGAGCTGCGCGAACAGGCCGCGGCGCTGGCGCGCCGGCTGCACGCTTCGCTCGCGACGAGCAATTAGTTGCGCATCTCGACCGAGAACTTCTTGCGCAGCTCCTTCACATATTCCTCGTAGGACGACCCGAAGCTCTGCTGTGAGTAGTACTGCTTGAGCTCGCTCTGAATTTCGGAGAACTCATACGGCCGCTCGGCATCGCGCGCCAGAAGCTGCACAATTCGAAAACCGGTGGATTCGCGCGTGACCTGGCTGATGTCACCGGGCTTCAAGTTCGAAAGCACGTCGCGGAAAAACTCGGGAAGCTCGGATACGCGCAGCCAGCCCAGATCGCCGGTCTTGTCGGCGGCGGGGTCGGTGTTGTAGCGCGCCGCCAGCGAATCGAACGACGCACCCGCCACCAGATCTGCATGCACCTTGTTCGCGGTTGCGAACACTTCTTCGACGTCCTTGTCGGTCGGCTCGGCGCGCACCAGGATGTGACGCAGGCGCACCTCGCCCGATTCCGGACGTTTGTCGGTCACCTCGATCAGGTGATAGCCGTACACGGTGAGCACCGGGTCGCTCAACTGGCCGATGGCAAGCGTCGACGCCGCCTTGGCGAAGTTGGGCTCGCGCAGATCCTCCGGCTTCACAAACCCCAGATCACCGCCGAGCGAGCCCGAGGGATCGTCTGATTCCGCTTTGGCGACGTCCTCGAATTTCTCGCCGCCCATGATGCGCGCGCGCAACGCGTCGATTTTCTTCTTCGCATCCGCGGTGGATCCGGTCGACGTGTCGAAGCCGATAAAAATCGTCTTCAAGTGCGCGACCTCGGGACGCAGCGGCAGGCGCTGCTTGTTTTCGTCGTAGAACTTGCGCAGCTCTTCCGGCGTCGGATCCTTGTGCTCCTTCTGCATGTCCTTCTGCAGCACGCGCTCGACGAGCATGCGATTGCGAATCTGCGTGCGGTAGAGCTTCTTGAGCTCGTCCAGCGTGAGGCCCTCCTGCTGCAGCTGCCGGCTGAACGCTTCCTCGCCGCCGAGCTGCTTGGTGTTCTCGTCGACAGCCTTCTTCACCTGGGCCTCGACATCCGAAAACGGAACGTCGATGCCCAGCCGGCCCGCCTGTGCGATCACCAGCTTGTCATTGATGAGATTCTGCAGCGCATCGTCGAAGACCTCGTCGCGCTCGGCGGGAGTCACCGACGACTGGCCCTTCTGGAAGAAGTACTGGCGCACGGCCTGATCGACGTCGCTCTCGAAGATGGCCTCGTCCTCGACCACGGCCACGATGCGATCGATGATTTCACCGGAGGTGGACGGCGTCGTTGGCGATGGCGATTGGGTAGCGGGTGCCGGAGCGCTCGCCGGAGGCGATGGCGCCGGCGTCTTGGTCGCCGTCGAATCAGGTCCGGCCTGTGTCTGCGCCATGGCTACCGCGCCCGCACAAGACAGGGCGAGCATCGCCAGGAAGAAAATGCGGTACCTCAATCTATTCTCCTCCGGTCGTGTCGACGGGCGCAACCGCAGTATCCGCGCCTGTCGGCGCGGTACCTCTCGGCTCGGGAATCGCCTGCAGGAACCCGCGCGTGGCACTCGTGTCTTCCGCGGCACGCGCCGCGGCGAGCGAGTCCGCCAGCTCCAGCGCATATTTCAAATCCGGGTCCACCACATCGATCCTGGCCGACTTGCGCAGCGTCGTAATCAGACTGTCGTAGACGGCGGCGCGTTTGCGCAGAAGCAGCTCGCGTGAAATCTCCTGCGCCACCGATTCGTACGGCAACTCGTTCAGCGAAGGACGCATGTCGGTGAGTTTCAGGATGTGGTAACCGAACTCCGATTCCACCACTTTGCTCACTTCGCCCACGCGCATCTTGAACACCACTTTCTCGAACTCGACGGGCATGTTGCCGCGCGAAAGATAACCCAGATCGCCGCCCGCACCGGTGTGCTTGTCGACGGAATACTTGCGCGCCACCCATGAGAAGGGCCGCGTCTTCAGCATCTCGAGCGCTTCACCGGCATCCTCGAGATTGTTGGTGAGGATGTGACTCACGCGCACCTCGAGGTTGAACTCGTCGTGGTGCGCCCGATAATACGCCATGACCTCGTCCTTGCTCACCACTGCACGCCGGTTCAGCACATCCTTGACCAGTGCGTCGGCAACGAGGTCACGCCGGTACTCTTCGAGCTTCCAATCGATATCGGGCGAAATCTCGAGCCCGCCGCGCTGCGCCTCGTTGTAGAGCAATTGCGTCGCGAGCCAGCGCTGGAAAGACGCGCTGCGGTCCTCGGCCGTGACCTCGCCGCGCTCCGTTTCAGGAAGATACGCTTCCAGGTCCTTCTGGTACAACGCATGGCCGTCGACTTTCGCCACCACCGGGCCGGGGTCGTCGCTGCTGCGGCCCACGGGGCGGCGTTCGCACGCAGTCAGCGCCGCGACGGCGAGCAGTACCAAGACGACGATAGGGGGCGCGAAGCCCCCTACCGCAAAACAATTCTTTGGCCGGATACCGGACAATTCACGTCTCCGGTTTCGAAGCGTCAGCTCTTCGACACCTCTTCCTTTTCCTTCTTGCCCTTGATGTCCTGGATCTGATCCTGGGGCCGTACGGGCAGCTTGATTTTCTTCATGTTATCGTCGTGGACGACGACCTTGAACTCGTCCTTCCACTTGGTGAGGAGCTCCTTGAGGCGCTTGTCGTTGTCTTCCTCGCGCAGCACCGCTTCGATACGTTCCTGGGATTCCTCGAACGTGAAGGTGCGCTCGGGCGAAATCTCGAGAAGCTTCACAACCATCCAGCCGTTGGAGACCTGCGTGGGCGTGCTCACTTGGCCAACGCTCTTCATGTCCCAGCCCACCTGGTCCACATTCGGCAACTGGCCACGAATGACCAGCCCGGTCTGGCCGCGATTCTCTCGGGCTTCCGGATCGGTCGAATACGTCGCCGCCACGGCCGCCATCGGTCTGCCAGCGAGCATCTCTTCCTGCGCCTTCAGTGCGGTTTCCTGATCGCCCGCGACCACCACGCCGAAGTTGCGCGTCTCGGGCGTGCGCAGGCTCGCCACGTTGTCGTTGTAGTACGCCTGCATGCGATCGAACGTAACGACCGCCTTCTTGTTGACGAGATCCTCGTACATCAGACTGACCATGAGCTCGTCACGCTTGAGGCTGAGCAGCTTCTTCACCTCGGGATCGTTTTCGATGCCCGACTTGGCGACCGCATCGGTCGAGATGTCGTTCATGATATTGATGGTGAGGAAGCCGCGAATGCCGCCCAGGCGCAGCTCCCGGCGCGGGCGGTTGTAGAACGATGCGCGGTCGTAGAGATCCGAGAAGTCCTTGATCGTGATGGTGCGGCCCGGGTACGACACCACGGGCTTGTCCAGATCGCCCGCTTCAAAATAGAGCAGCGGATAGACTTCCTGATCGCGGCTCGACGCCTGCTCGATGGGCCGGTCGGGGGGCAGCGCCTTGAAAATGATCTCCATGCTGTCGTAGTTCCACGTAACGCCGTACTTCTCGCGCAGGCTCTCGGTGTACGCATTGACCGCGAGGGCCTCGCGCTCGTTCTTGATGTCGGTGCGGATCTTTTCCTTCACGTCCTCGTACTTGCCGCGCGGCTTGCTGACGCGGTCCATCTTGACGACCTGAATGATGACCCATCCCTGCATGGTGAAGATGGGCTCCGTGTAGCCGCCCACCGGCAGCTTGAAGACCGGCTCATCCAGCTCGGGGAGCATGGCGCCGTACGGGGCGGAGATCACGGTGCCGCCGTCTTTTGCATCTTCGGACATCGAGTATTTCGTGAGCACGGCGGTGAACTCTTCGCCGTTCTTGAGGGCGGCGTAGGCTTCGTCCGCCTGCTCCTTGCGATCACACAGGATGCGCTTGAAATTGACCGACGTGCCTTCCAGGTCGTAGTGACGCTTCACATCGGCGTCCGACACCTTGATGTCGCCGACCGCCTTGCGCAGGAACGCGACCTGCGTCGTCATGCGACGAAACGCTTCCATGCCCTGCGCGATGGACGGATCCTTGTCATAGCCAAGCTCGTCCGCTTTGACCGCCATCACGTCGCGGTTGATCATGGTGTCGAGAAACTCTCTCTTGCCCTCGTCGCCCTCTTTTTTCGGCAGGAACTCGGGTTTCACTCTGGCGTACGCGTCTTCGTAGTCATGAATCGTGATGACGCGATCCTTGACCTCCGCCAGCTTCAGGTCTTCACGCTTGGAACAACCAGTCAACGCGATCGACATGACCGCGACCAGTCCAAGCGACAAACGAGCGAACTTCATCGGACGAGACTCCTTTCCGAACACGGAGATCGGACGGGGAAAAGTGCAGAGGGAGCGAACCCTATCGTCTTGGTAAAGCGTTGATTTTACTTGCGAAGCGGGCGATTTGCAACAGGTTATTCACCTCGTTCAAGACCCGCTCGGGCGGTTGGCCGCGAAGCGTCACCGCGAAAGTCTTCCCTGACTTAAACAAGATACGACGCCCAAAAGTTTCCGAAAGCCGGGCACAAGCCTGGGGCGTAAGCGCTTTTCCGGGAGCAAATTCCAGCGTGGCCTCGCCGGGCGGGACGGGTGCGTTCTTGAGGACGATCCCGCGACCCTGCCCGCGTTCCAGCGCCGGCGGCCGGGCGCCGGCCGGATCGCGCATATGCACCATCAGGATTCCCAGAAGCTGGGCCTCGAGCTTGGCGCGTGCGAGGTCGATCAGATCCTGCGCCGGACGCGGCAGCTCGCCGAAGCGATCCTTGAGCTCGTCCTGGAGCGCCTGCACCTGCGCCGGGTCGGCCATGTGCGCGATGCGTTTGTAGATGAGCATGCGCTCGTCCTCATCGGGCACATAACGGTCCGGGATGAAGCAGCTGTACGGCGCTTCGACGCGACACGGCGGCAGCTCTTCCGGTGCACTGCCGCGCAGCTGGTCGACGGTTTCCTTGAGCATGCGCGTGTAGAGCTCGAATCCAACCGCGGCCACGTGTCCGTGCTGTTCGACACCGAGCACATTGCCCGCACCTCTGATTTCGAGGTCGCGCATCGCGAGCCGGTAACCGCTCCCGAGCTCTTCGAACTCTTCCATCGCCTGCAATCGCTTCATGGCCGCGGGCGTGAGTGAAATCTGTCGCGGCACCAGGAAGTACGCATAGGCCTGGCGCTCGCGGCGCCCCACGCGTCCCCGCAGTTGATAGAGCTGCGCGAGCCCGAAGCGATCGGCGCGGTTGACGATCAGCGTGTTGACGTTGGGAATGTCGAGTCCCGACTCGATGATCATGGTGGAGACGAGCACGTCGTACTTGCGATTGATGAAGTCGAGCACGACGTCTTCGAGCTCGTCCTCCTTCATCTGCCCGTGCGCGACGCCGAAGCGCACACCGGGCACGAGTCCTTCCAGGAACGCCTTCATCGAATAGATCGACTGCACACGGTTGTGCACGAAGAACACCTGGCCGTCGCGCGAGACTTCCTCCGAGATGGCGTCGTGAATGATGTTTTCATCGAACGCCGTGACCTCGGTTTTCACCGGGTGACGATTGCGCGGCGGGGTTTCGATGAGCGAGATCTTGCGCAATCCGGAAAGCGACATGTACAGCGTGCGCGGGATGGGTGTGGCGGTGAGCGTGAGCACGTGCACGGATTTCGCGATCGCCTTCAAGCGCTCCTTGTGCTTCACGCCGAAGCGGTGCTCTTCGTCGACGATGAGCAGGCCGAGATCCTTGAACATGAGATCTTTGGCGAGAATGCGATGCGTGCCGATCAGGAGGTCGACGGTGCCGTCACGCAGGCCCTCGAGAACTTTCTTCTGTTCCTGCGGCGACACGAATCGCGACAGCATGGCGATGCGCACCGGGAATCCGGCCATGCGTTCCTTGAAGGTGCGCTCGTGTTGAAAGGCGAGGAGCGTGGTGGGAACGAGCACGGCGACCTGTTTTCCGCCGTTGACCGCCTTGAACGCGGCGCGAATCGCCACTTCGGTTTTCCCGAAGCCGACGTCACCGCACACCAGGCGATCCATGGGATGCTCGGTCTCCATGTCTTCTTTGATCTCCCGGGTGACGCTGATCTGGTGCGGCGTTTCTTCGTACGGGAAGGATGCTTCCAGCTCGCGCTGCCACGCGGTGTCCGGGCCGAAGGGGTGCGCCTTCGCGATTTCGCGCTGCGCGTAGACGTGCAGGAGCTCGCGTGCAATGTCCTCGATCGCTTTTCTTGCCCTGGCCTTGGCGTTTTCCCAGCGTGTGCCGCTGAGCTTGTCCAGCTTGGGGATGACACCTTCCTTGCCGACGTACTTCTCGACCATCTGCATCTGATCGAGCGGGACGAAGATGCGGTCGTCGCCGTCGAACTTGATGGCGAGACATTCCGTCTCGGTTCCATCCGCACCGATTTTCTCGAGCCCCGTGAAGCGTCCGATGCCGTACTCCACGTGCACGACGTAGTCGCCCTGTTGCAGCGCTTCCTGCTTCAGTGTGGCCGTGCGGCGTTTGGCGCGCCGTTTCTTCGGACGCGCCAGCATGCGATTGAAAATCTGATGGTCGGTCAAGATCGCGAGGCCGGCCTCTTCCCAGATGAACCCACTCGCGATCCAACCCACCGGCAGGTGCACGATCTCTTCGTCGTCGCCCAGAAGATCCGCCAGACGGTCTCTCTGCGTCGGCGTTTCCGAATAGATCATCGTGTTGACCTTGCGCGCACGCAGGCCCTTGATGCGGCTGATCAGCGCGTCGAGCTTTCCGATCACGCTCGGATGTTCGACCACGTGAAACTTGATCGTGTTCTCGTCTTCGCGCGCGGGCGGGATGCTGTCGTGCGCCGCTTCGGACTGCGCCGTGGAGAGCGCGCTGTCGGAGAGGGCCCACTCGACCACAACCGGCGCGCCGTAGTCGCGCACATGCTCGAGCGGATGCATATAGTCGGTGAGCTCGAGCGCGGGGAATTCGTCTTCGGGACGCGAGGCCACGCGCACGAAATTCGTGGCCTGCTTCGCCAGCGTGCGATTGATCGACTCGCCGCCCACAAACCACACCACCGGTGGCTCTTCAAAGAAATCGAGAAGCGCACCCGTCATGCCCAGCGCGGGAGCGTAGCGCCGCCACACGTACGACGAGCGCGAGTGCTCCGCTTCGTCGGCGATGCGCTCGATCGTCTCCTTGTCGAACCCACGAGCCTTCAAAAAATCCCGCAGATGCGCCGCGCCGGCCTCGTCGATTGAAGTGGAGGTGGCGGGCAAAATGGTGCACGACTGCAATGCTTCAATCGAGCGCTGCGAGTCCAGGTCGAAGCTGCGGATGGAAACGATCTCGTCGTCCTCGAGCTCGACACGCGACGGATAGTCCCACGCCGGATCGAACACATCGAGAATCGAGCCCCGTACCGCGAATTGTCCCGCTTCCTCCACCACCGACACCGCGTCGTAGCCCAGGTCGACGAAGTGCTCGCGCAGCGCCTCCAGGTCGATCTGGTCGCCCTGCGACAGCACGCGCTGGTTCACCGCAAGCGATTGTTTCGTGATCGTCTTTTCCAGCAGGCCGCCCACGCTCGTCACGACCACGTCCGCGCCGCCGTTCAGAATCGTAAGCAGGCTCTCGTTGCGATCACCGCCCGCCACCAGGTTCTCGCGCAGCTCGAAACGGTGCGGCGCAATCGAGCGTTCGGGGAAGTGAACGACGCGGCCATTGGAGAGCGTGCGGAAATCGCTCGCCGCGTCCTGCGCCGACTCTTCGTCGGGATAAACGAGCAGAATGCTGCGGCTCAGGGATTGCCGGATCGCTTCGGCCAGAAAGACCGACGACGACCCTTTCAGTCCCGTGACGTGAACCCGGTGTCGTGCTTCGAGTTTGTCGGCGTAGGTGCCGCGGGGCCGGTCGATGGCCCGGCCCGCATTGGCTTCAGAAAGGGCAAGCGCCGCCCTCGACGCCTCTTCTATAGAGGCGCGTAGCGAGTGAGTCAGTGGCAGACGGCGGACTTGTTCGATCAAAATGTCGCAACGGGCGAGGAAATTATCGCTTCGTCGTCTCCGAAACGAATACTAACACAAGCGCGACAGCGCAAGCTGGCGACTCAGAAAACGATTGTGAGCGTTCTGTCTTATGCCTTGCGGCCGAGGATGGATTCGGCAACGAGCGCAGCAATGGCGATCATGAGAAAGATGGC
>DATNGX010000156.1:0-2109 GCA_035605755.1 Candidatus Krumholzibacteriia bacterium | reverse complement strand
TTGAGCGGCTGTGCCTGGCGCCGGAGGTGGGATACGTTGGGAATATTGTCAGCCGGACAACAACCGTCAATGCGAAACCCGGGAAGACCCGCGGTCACTTTACAGCAGCCCGGCCCCGCTTGTGGTCGTGTGTCGTCACTTCCAGGGCGTGGCCCCACGGGTCGGTGAAATACACCGATATCTGTGTCTCGTGATCGACAACCTTCATGGGCTTCAAGCCTCGCTCGCGGCCAAACGCAACGAACTCCACGAACTGATCGCCGTTCGCGCCGAAGGCGACGCGGCGGAAACCGTCGGTCTTGGTGTCCTCCGATGGACCTTGAAACAAGGCGAGAAACGAATGCCCGCCGTCGCCCGAAATCATCAGCGGACCGCCGGGGTTCTCATCGGCCCACCGTTCGTCTTCCGGTTTGGCGGTGAGACCGAGAATGTCGCGGTACCAGTTGGCCGCGGCGTGCCGATCCGGAACCATGAGCTCGACATGATCGATTGGTATTTTGTGAAGAGGAGTGGTCATGACTTGAATCTAATGACCCGCGTCGTCGGTTGCATGTTGGCCGGAACACACTCGACTGCTGGATGGTCAGACCCGCGTAATTTTCACCTTCGTAACGAAGCTGAATTTCACGCGCAGCTCAATCGTCCCAGGTGTTGGCGGAGTACCAGTCGTGGGCCAAACGCACCTGTTCGCTCCAGAACATGAGGCGGCGTGTGGGACTGGTGGAGGCAAGAAGGCCGAGCTCTTCGACGAAGTTCCAGAAGCCTTCGCCGGGCTCCTGCGTGCCTTTCGCGGTGACGAGCGCGCTCGCGAGGAACTTGCCGCGCTGGTATGACTCGAGTGAGATGCGGCCCAGAAAATCGCCGAGAATGTTGCGGTGTAGATCGCTCCAATCGGGTACGCCGAGCTCGAAGGGCGACCCGTCGTCGACGTTGGGGATGCGCAGCTCGAGGCCGCTCACGAGCTTCGAGTAGTGAACGAGGGCGCGCCGCTTCCCCACCGCGGCGATACGCCGTGCCATCTCCGCCGTCCCTTCCGGACACGCCGCGGAATACGTCCACTGTTTCGAAGCCATCTTGTCGAGGTTGGGATTCGGCATGTGAGATTTCCGTGCGTTAATGGCGCGGGACTTTTTTCCAGACCAGGTCGGCGAACTTTCGTCGCACGATCATGCGGTTGACGTTGCCGTTGGGTTCGACAGGAAAAATGATGAGCTGCGCCAGATTGTCGCCGCCGCGAACAAACACATTTTCGCCGATCGGAATGAGCGGTTTCAGATCGGTGTCGGTCGGGCCGCCCACCAACCGGGTGCCGTGAAAGTCGACGATATAGCGGCGCTTGCCCGAGAGCTCGTACGTACCCGAGTACGCTTCGAGCCGTGCCGACGAAATGGGCATGGGCAGCGGATCCTGCGCCTTCACCAGCGTGTGAGCCGCCACAATCCGCCACTTGCCTTCTTCTTTGTGCCAGGTATACGTCGAAAGATATTTCACGCGCAGGTGCTGGTCATAAATGGATTCGGTTTCATCGGCGTCGAACACGATGACCGCCATGTCGCCGTAGTCGGTCACGCGCGGATTGTTCACCGTGATCGACCCGCTCAAGCCGGGCGGAAATGCGCCCATGCCGTGAATGAGCTCGCGTTTGTTGAGCACGAGACCGCCTTCGTCGACATAGACGCCGCGGTCGGAGAAGTAGTGACTCCACAGCAGCGAATCACCTGGAAGCGCATTCATGAGCTGCTGGCAGAGTGCGGGAAGTGCGGTCTGCGCAGGCGCTGCCTCGAGCGCGAGCTGGCTCCCGGAGAGACCGGAGGAGCCGCCGCACGCTGAAAACGCGGCGCAGGCGGCAAGGGCTGTCGCAATGGAAAGAAGGGCGTGTCTATTCATGCACCGGGATAATCAATCATCACGGGCATCGAAAACAACCATCTTGATATCGACCACCGGAGTTCCGTCGATGGCTTCGATGGGACCGATGTCGATCACGTTGCCGCTCAGCGCGCGCACCTCGACGCGATGAAGCCCGAGCGGATTGGGACGATCGGGAGAGCGCGTCGAGAATACACCGGTCAGCGGGTTGGACGGTTCGCCGCGAGGGTGCACCTGCAG
>DATNGX010000155.1:0-3969 GCA_035605755.1 Candidatus Krumholzibacteriia bacterium | reverse complement strand
CTCATCCGGCTGGCGGTCTCGCCCTGGCTGGGTCCCTACGCGCCATTGGCGACGCTTTATGGCGCGGTCGCGGTGGCGGTATGGCTCTCCGGATATCGTGCCGCTCTGGTTGCCGCAGTCGCCGGGTACGTTGCCGCCGATCTGATCTTCATTCTCCCGGCCCGCGACTTCGATTTCTTGAGCCGCGAGAACGTGCTGGGGCTCGCCCTTTACCTGTTTTCCTGTTCGCTGATCGCCGGATTCGGCGAAGCACTGCGGCGCGAACGCCGGCGCGCACAAACCACATCCAGTCAACTCCGCATCGTCACCGAAGGCATCGCGGCCGGCGCCGCGCACTGCAGCCGCGACATGCGCTACCTGTGGGTGAACCAGCCTTACAGTGACTGGATCCAGATTCCGGCGGACGAGCTCATCGGAAAATCAATCGCGGACGTGGTCGGGCCGGAAGCGTTCGCCCAACTGCTTCCCTATGTCAAACGCGTGCTCGACGGCCAGACGGTTCATTACGAAAAAGAAGTCGCGTTCAAAGGAAAAACACCGTGCTGGGTTTCGACGAACTACACGCCCACGCGTGACGAGAACGGCGTGGTCGATGGGTGGGTGGCGGTCGTGCTCGACATCAGCGCGCACAAACACGCCGAAGAGGAACTGGTCCGCAGCCGCCAGCAGATCAGCGCCGATTTCGACGCGCTGACGCGATTGCAGGGCGTCGCCAATCGCTGCGGAGCGGCCGACAACCAGTTCGACGAGTGCCTGCACGGCGTCCTCGATGCTGCAATTGCATTCACGCACTGTGACCGCGGCCATCTGCAGTTGCTCGACCCGGACAGCACACTTCTGCGCTTGGTGTCACATCGCGGCTTCGAGCCGCCGTTCGTCGAGCATTTCCGGCTGCTCGACAGCAACGATCCGTCGGTATGCGGGCACGCCATGCTGGAACATCGCCGTGTCGTGGTTGAGGACGTGGCACACAACAACGTCTTCGCCGGCGAATTGTCGCAAACAATGCTGCTCGACGCCGGTGTGCGCGCGGTGCAATCGACACCTTTGTTCACGAGCAAAGGGCAGTTGATCGGAATGATCTCCACGCACAGCGCGAAACCGCGTCGCTTCGAAGAGCGGGAGCTGCGCTGGATGGACGTGCTGGCGCGACAGGCGGCGGACTACGTGGATCGCAAACGCATCGAAGAGGCGCTGCAGGACGCGGGACGTCGCAAGGATGAGTTCCTCGCCATGCTCTCGCACGAACTGCGCAATCCGCTCGCTCCCGTCGGCTACGCAATCGAAATTCTGAAACGCGACGACGCCACACCATCGCAGATGCAGAAGGCGCGCGAAGTGATCGAGCGACAGGTTCGCCAGATGGCACGCCTGCTCGACGACCTCATGGACGTTTCGCGTATCACACGCGGCACCATCAGCCTTCGCAAACAACGGGTCGAGTTGCGCTCGATCGTCAACGACGCCGTGGAAGCGGCCCGCCCGCTGATCGAGCAATCCGGGCACACACTTCACGTCGACATTCCGGCCCGGTCAATTGTGCTCGATGCCGATCCGACCCGTATCTCCCAGGTGCTGATCAACCTTCTCAACAACGCGGCCAAGTACACCGAACGCGGCGGGCGGATCGAGCTTTCCGCCGCGCGTCAGAATGAGACAGTCGTCATTGGCGTGAAGGACACCGGTCTCGGCATTCCCGCTGAGATGCTGCAGCACATCTTCGAGTTGTTCGCCCAGGAGGAGCGTTCGATCGAGCGCTCACGCGGAGGTCTGGGTATCGGTCTCACCCTGGCGCGGCGTCTGGTCGCGCTTCACGGCGGAGAGCTCGATGCGCACAGCGACGGGCCCGGGCTCGGCAGCGAGTTCACGATCCGGCTGCCCGCCGCGCAGGAACAATACGCAGGAGCCGCCCGGATTTCCCCTGAGGAAATCCCAACCACGCATCCGCTTCGGATCCTCGTCGTGGACGACAACGAGGATTCCGCGGAAAGCATGGCGATGTTCCTGTCGCTGACCGGCCACGAGGTGCAAACCGCGCATGACGGCCTGCAGGCGGTCGAGCGCGCGGCTGAATTCCAGCCGGCGGCGGTGCTGCTCGACATCGGTCTTCCCAATCTCAATGGATACGAAGCGGCGCAGCGCATCCGTGCCCAGCGCGGGAAGGACATCGTGCTGGTCGCGCTGACAGGCTGGGGACAGGAGGAAGACCGCCGCCGGTCGAAACAGGCGGGCTTTGATCATCACCTCACCAAACCCGTGGAACTGGATGAATTGCGCCGGTTGCTCAGCACGGCGAGATCCTCCAGCCCGCGCCCCTAGACGGAGCTACGCAGTTCTCTCTCTTGCGGTTGGGGCAGGCATTCTTGTTACGTAACGCTGGAGCGGATAAGACCAATGATAACAAAAAGCTAAAGCATAGTTCGTAGCCGTCGATATGACTCGGACCGCCCCCGTCCCCGAGAAGAACCCAAACGCGAGGCCGCTGATGCAAAGCTCAAAGGACACGACCAACGACGGGCAGTCCAGCAAGCGCGACCCTGCTGTGGCGGGCGCCGGGACTCCCGAGCGCGACGCTTTTTCCGATCTGTTTGAGAATGCCACAGTCGGTCTGCACTGGGTGGGTCCCGACGGCATCACGCTGCGCGCCAACCCGGCCCTCCTGGCGATGCTCGGCTACACCGAGGCGGAGTATGTCGGACGGCATATCTCCGAGATTTACGCCGACCCCGAAATTGGCAACGACATCCTGGCGCGTCTGATGCGCGGCGAAAGCATTCGTGACTGTCGCGCACAGCTCCGCGCCAGGGATGGTTCACTCCGCGATGTGCTCATGTCATCCAGTGCGCGTTTCGAGAACGGGCGGTTCATCCACACGCGCTGCTTCATCATCGACGTCAGCGAGCGGGTCAAGGCGGAACGTCGCGTGCAGGCGCGCGACATGGTGACACGCGCTCTCGCGGAATCACGCACGCTCGACGAGGCGTCGCCGCTCATTCTGGCCGCGGTGTGCCGCCAGCTGCACTGGCAGGTGGGCGGACTGTGGCTCGTCGACGAGCGCGAGAACGTGCTGCGCTACGTGCACATGTTCGGATCTCCGCGCGCGCCGCAATTCGAAGTGGTGAGCCGTGAGCATGCCTTTGCTCCTGGAATCGGCCTTCCGGGACGCGTGTGGGCGGAGGGCAAACCGGCGTGGATCGCCGATGTGACCGAGGACCGCAACTTTCCCCGCGCCACTGCCGCAGCAGCGGAGGATCTTCACGGCGCGTTCGGTTTTCCCATTACGTTCAACCAGAAAGTTCTCGGCGTGATGGAATTCTTCAGCGTCGAGATTCGCCCGCCCGACGCGGAGCTGCTCGAGATGATGGAAGCGATCGGGAGCCAGGTGGGCCAGTTCATCGAACGCTGGCACGCGGAAGAAGTTCTTTATCGCACGCAGGATCGTCTGCGCGCCGAGCTTGCCGATGCCAAACTCCTGCACGAGATCAGCGCCGCCATGATCCACGAACACGATGTCGAAACGCTGTACAACCGTATCGTGGACGCGGCGGAAACCATCATGAATTCCCAGTTTGCAAGCCTGCAGATGTATTACGAGGAAGGCGAGCACGCCGGAGAATTGCGACTGCTTGCACATCGCGGCTTCAGCCCGCACGCGGCCAAATTCTGGGAATGGGTCAAGCCGACGCAGGCGTGCTCCTGTGGAATCGCGCTGCGAACGGGAAAGCGCGTCATCTGCTCGGACGTGGAGAAGGATCAGGATGTGGCGGGTTCGGAGGATCTCGCTTCGTATCTCGAAACCGGTATTCATGCGGTGCAAACCACGCCGCTCGTGTCGCGCGACGGTTCCATCGTCGGCATGATCTCGACACACTGGAGTGAGCCGCATGCGCCCACCCGCCGCGACCTGCGCATGTTCGACATTCTCGCGCGCCAGGCGGCGGACTTGATCGAGCGCAAACATGCCGAAGA
>DATNGX010000154.1:0-13552 GCA_035605755.1 Candidatus Krumholzibacteriia bacterium | reverse complement strand
TTCACTTCCACGGTCCAGTAGTAACGGGTGTTGTTGGTGGTGTTGACCAGGAGATGGTGGTCGGTCGTGGTTCCAACCAGCACGAGTGGATTTTTCGGGTAGGGATACTGCGTCCCCATGTACACATTGAACGTGAGTTGTTCGCCGTCCGGGTCGGTGCTCTCCCAAGAAAGGTCCACGGTCGATTGAGCGGGATGGTAGGACCACGACGGATGCGCCGTCGACGGTGTGGAGGGAACACGATTGGTCGTGTTCGCCGTCGTGAATGACCACACAGGACTTGTCGTCTCGGCACCGTATGAATCGCGGGCCACCACGCGCCAGTAATACGGCGTCGAGGGATCGAGAAGACCTGGATCATATGACGATGGAGCCTGGTGATCCGACACCAGGGGCGGGTCCGCATCGGTGCCGAAATACACGTCGAAATTCATGGGCTGATAGTCGGGTTCGTATGCATACCACTCGAGCGATGGGTTGACGGGCACACCGGGAGCACTGGCTGCGGGAACGGGATGGTACGGGGCGTACGGCGGCGGATTCTGTTCCTCGGTTCGGAAGGTCCATGTCGGTCCGGTGGTCACCGCGCCATAGGGGTCGCGGACCGTGACGTACCAGGAATACGTCGTCGCATAGGCCAGGTTCGTGACGTCAAAGTATGCAAGAGGGTTGTCGCTCAGATTCTCGCCCACCCGGGGCAGCGGAAACGTCGTGCCGAAATAGTAATCGTACGCGAGCGGTTGTTGGTCGGGATCGGTGGCCTCACACGACAACCTCTGCAACGTTGGCTTGTACCCTTTGCCACCGTTGAGCGGATGTGGATCTGACGGCGCATTGGGGGGCGAGTTCGCCGCCGCGGGTCCCGGAACGGTGAATGTCCACGTCGGACCGATCACCATCGGGTTGGCGAGAGCTTCGATGTGCCACGTGTACGTTCCCGGCGGAAGCGACCACGGCAACTGAAATTGCGGATTGAATACGAAGGCCAGCCACATGTCGGGGCCGCCCCAGTCGAGATACACGTAGTAATTGGGAATGTCGTCCGGGTCGTCCGATTCCCATTTGAAAAGCGGATTGGCGGCCGCGATCGATCCGTCAGCAGGCGTCGGGTTGGATGGAACCGCGGGAGGGATATCAGCGGCGCCGGCCGCAGACGGGCATAGCCATGCGGACAGAATGAACGTCGCGAGATAGAAACCGAACGCGCGCGTGCGAGCTGAGAACGACATGGCGCCTCCCTGCGAGGGATATGATCAACGCGTCAAGAACAGCGTTATCAGTAGAAGCGCCAGCCGGTCCTTTCGTGCATCAAGATCTGGAGAGCTCTGCGAGAGCGTGTGTGAAGTGAACGAGAAAAGCGTACTCCTCCGTGCAACGCGTTTCAATACCCCGCTGCAATTCTTGCCGCGTGGGACCGGTCTCGTTCGCCTTATATAGATGAGTAAGCCGGTCCGGCACCGGGCACGCTTCTTGCCGTTACGCCTTTCGCTCACAAGCATTTATGGGCATGAGGACGCGAAAAAGGCCGGGTATCTGGTGAAAGAATCAAGAGACCGCTCGAAGGAGCGCACGCGGGCCACAAACCCGGCGTGTGGCGCTGTGCACGCATTCTGCACGGCGCTGGTTGTGTTGGTGGCGCTGGTGGCTTCATACGCACCGGCGGCTTTTGCTGCGCCGGAAAATGTTGCCCGGCATGTCGACCAGCAGTTGCGCGCGGGGGCGGTGTCGCTGCCGCTGGACGCCGAAGTGGAATACGCGGCCGCGCTGGATGATGCGCGCCACGGCAAGCTCGACGCTGCGCGCGCACACCTGAAGTCCGCCATCGCGCTGGCACCGCATTTCACAGACAGCTACTTCACGCTCGCGCGCCTGGAAGCACGCCGGCTCTCGCCGGACGCGATCTTCTGGTTCGCGCAGGGCGTCATCGTCACCACGCGCAGCTTCGAGGCCCAGTCGCTCTTCGCCGCCAATGCCGGCGTCGCGATCATGCTGATCTTCCTGATCACGTCGGGCATCGTGTACCTCGCACTGGTGCTCCGCTATTTCCCGTTTCTCGCGCACCGCATCGCCGATTTTCTCTCGCGCCGTTTCAACGCCGCCAAGCCGCGCGCGTGCGCGTATCTGATCTTGTTCGCGCCTTTCGTGATCATCCCGGCCTATCCGATCGCCATCGCCTGCGTGATGTTGTGCACGTGGCCGTTCATGCAGCGTCGCGAGCGGGTGGTGGCGTTCATGTCGGCGACGGCGTTCGCTGTCCTGGCCTGGTTCGCGCCGTTCATCGATCGCTACTCGCCGATCGCGGATCCGGCCTCGCTCACCTCGCTAATCTCACAGGCCAATGAATCGGCTGCCGACCCGACGCTGGCCGCGCTCATCGCGGGCACGCCGTCGCGCGGCCTCGACGCCGAGAAGCAGACCGCGCTCGGCCTGCTCGCCATGCGCGCGGGAGAGCAGGAACAGGCCGTCGGCCACTTCCTCGCGGCCATCGAAAAGAACCCGCACGAGTCGCTGCCGTACGTGAACCTGGGCAACGTCTACTACCTGAACGGCCAGTACGACAAAGCACTCGAGGGTTATCGCAAGGCGGAACAGGTCAACAGCGCCGACGCCGTGGGCCAGTACAACCTGGCGCAGGCGTACATCAAGACGCTTCTGATGGACGAATCGTCGCAGGCGTTGAAGCGCGCCTCGCAGGCCGGCTTCGACGCCATCCACGAGAGCTTCGCCACGCGCGCTCGCGACACCTGGTCGATTTTCCCTCGCATCTACGGCGCGGAAGATTTCTGGCGCATGGCCGCGATCGAAGGCAGCCACGAGCACACGGCCGTCATGTCGTCCGCGCTCACCAGCGCCACCGGAGTATCGCCGCGGTTCGGTTTTGTGATCGTCGTCGGCGCCCTGTTGCTTTCGCTCATCGGTGCCAAGTTCATCAAGCCGCTCAAGGTTGCCTTCCAGTGCTCCAACTGCGGTGAGATCACATGCAATCACTGCTGCAGCGACGACAACGGCACCATCCTGTGCAAGGCGTGCGGCAAGGTCGTGCGCGGCGTGACCAGCGACAAGGTGCTGGAAGCACTGCTGCGCCAGCGCCGGCAGTCGGTGATCGTCAAGCGCCGCAAATCGATCAAGTGGATCACCCTGTGGGTGCCGGGCGTGCGCCATCTTTTCTACGGACGCATGTTCAGCGGCATCACCGTCGCGACCATGTTCGCGGGTTGTGTGGTGGCCTTCCTGGCGACGGGCTACATCCTGCCGCGCTGGTCGTCGCTCGACTATTCGACGCCGCTCTGGCAATGGATCCTTCCCGCGCTGGGCGTGATCTTGTCATACACCATTGCGGTGATGTCGCGGCAGCTCTACGAAATGCGCTCCACGCGCAGCGGCACGCGCTCGCGCAGCACGGAAGTTTCGGACGACAGCGCGGCGTCGGCTTGAGGACCGCGAGATGAAGGGGCTCTGACATGGCACTCGAAGGAAATCTCAGCTCATTCGGACTCGAAGAGATTCTGCAGCTCATCGCCGTGCAGCAGAAGACCGGCATGCTGTCGGTCAACATCAACGAGAAGACCACGGTTCTCTTCTTCCGTGACGGCAAGATCATCTCGACCCGTGATCGCCGCAGCAAGACGCGCGATCCGTTTCGCGAATATCTCATGCGTTACGGCGTGCTCTCGCGCGAAGACCTCGTGCGTCTCACCCAGATCGGCGCGGAGTCAAAGCTCGACCTGCTCGACATTCTGACGTCGGAGAAATTCCTCGACGAGAAGCAGCTGTCGCGGCAGTGGCGTTTTCACATCCAGGAAGCGCTGCACGACGTGCTGACGTGGGACCAGTGCTCCTACAAGTTCGTCTCCGGTGATGAAATCGTGGGCGGCGTGAAGTCGCTGGGCGAGCACATCGTCGAACCGCTTCTCATGGAGTGCATGCGCCGCATCGACGAATATCCGATGCTGCAGGAGATGTTCCCCGCCGAAGGGATCCGCATCACCCCCACCGGCCGCGAGCCGGCCGAGGGCGCCGAGATGTTCGAGAGCGAGAAGAGCGTCCTCGCCATGCTCAAGTCGGCGCGCGCGGTGCGCGACATCGTGGCGCGCGCCAAGATGCCGGCGTTCGACACGTATGAAGCACTGAAGCTCCTCAAGGAAAAGGGTCTCGTCGTGATCGAAGCGGAAGTCGCCGCGCGCGACGACGCCCCCGGCCACTCGGCGCACGCCAAGGCGCGCCGCCGTCTGGGAAATCCGCTCGTCATGGCGGCCTGCGTCATCGTGTTCACGGCGTGCGCCTTCGTGGGCGCGATCCACGACGCCGACCGCGCCGCCGCCATGGCGCGCAACGGCCTCCTGTCCAACGACGCCGCGCACCGTTCGCGTATCGAGTACCACGTGCGCTGGCTCATCGAAGCGTACCGCGCCCGCAACGGTTACTATCCCACCGACCTCGGTGAGCTGTCGAAGTCCGGCCTCGCCGACTCGGACACCATCCACAACGCGTCGACCCTCGAGCTTCGATACAAGTTGACGAGCGACCGGCAGGCTTATACGCTTCTGTAATCGCGCAGACCAACGCCATTTCCTCCGCTTCGGGCCGGGGCCCTCTTGCGCGCGCAGCCCTGCGCGCGGCGGATTTTCTTTTTGTCCTCCGGCCCCTGATTCTCGTCCCCGCCTGGGCCTTCTACAGCCTCGGCGCGCATTCCCACACCGTGTCGCGCGCCGTCGAACACACCGCCGTCATCCAGTCCGCGTTCTGGTGCCTCTCGGCGCTGCTCGCGTGCGCGTACGTGCTCAATCAGATCTTCGACCTCGAGAGCGACCGCCTGAACGGCAAGGGTCTCTTTCTCACCCGGCGCGTGTTCCGGCCGCGCACCATGTTGTTCATCGCACTCGCGTGCTTCATCGTGTCGTCGCTGCTCTATCACAACGCGCACAACGTGCAGCGCATTCCGCTCGTCGCCGCGTTGTTGCTCTCGCTCATTTATTCGCTGCCGCCCTTGCGCCTGTGCGCGCGGCCGTGGTGGGATCTGGCCGCGAATGCGATCGGCTACGGCGGGCTCGCATTCGTGATCGGAAACGGCGCCTTGTCCAATGACGTGATGCCGGCCATCCTCGCCGCGGTGCCGTGGGTGCTGCTGGTTGCGGGCACGTTCCTTCACACCACGATCCTGGATGTCGAAGGTGACGCGGCCGCGGGCAAACACACCACGACCGTGGTGTTCGGCGAGCGGCGCTCCGCGCTCCTGTCGCTGGGATTCGGTGCGGCGGCGTTCGTGCTCAGCGTGGCGCCCAAACTGCGCGGCCTGAAAGGCGCGAGCTGGCTCGCCGCCATCGTGACGGGCGGGGCTCTGATTGCATTTGCGTACGCGTACCATCGCCTCTCACGCGCGCGCGAGCTGTCGGTCGCGGAACGTTACGCCGTGCGCGCGCGCACGAGCTCCTATGCAGTTCAGGTACCCACCGCGCTGGTGGCCGTTGCCGCTGCGTGGAAAGATCCCTGGTTCCTGATTCTGGCGCTGCCTCTGGTGGCGTTCGCGTACGTGTACAACCACGCGCGTTTCAAGGCGAGTTATCCGGGCTGGCCTTCGCTGCCTCAAACCACATCGTTACGCCCCGCGTCGAACCAACCCGGGCCACGGACGCCCGAGATCCTGCCCCTGATGGCGGAAGCGCAGCTGCGCGATATCAGTCCTGCCCGCGCGCACTCGATGACTTCAGAAGCGGAGTAAGCACCGCCACCGCGTTGATCGCGCGGCACTTCATTTCTTCCAGTCCATACAACGCATTGCGCTCGAGTTTGCGCGCGACCAGTGCGACCGGGTCGATCACGTACACCGCGTCGCGACGAAGCGCGAAGGGATCGACGTGCGCGTTGCTTCCCTTCGGATACAGCGAGAACGCCGCTTCGAAGCCGGCCTCGCGGGCGGCCGCCAGCACCGACGTGTTGTAACGCCCGAACGGATACGAAAGCGTGCGCACCGGCTTTCCGGTGGCGGCTTCGATGTCCCGGCGCGAGCGCTGCAGGTCCTCGAGAAGCGCCATATATGGAAGTCGAGTCGCATCCGTGTGCGACGCCGTGTGCGATCCGAAAGTCACACCGGCTCGCCCCAACTCACCCACACGTTCAAAGGTCAGGTGCCGGTGCTTCCGGCGTCCCAACGAAAGATCCCAGGAGTTCTCGCGACCTGCATAGTCAGACACGAAGAAAACGTGAAACGGAATATTCTTCGGGGCGAGAATACGGTGGGCTTCTTCAATGGTGTCGGCGTAGCCGTCATCGAAGGTGAGAAACACCTGCTTCGCCGCGTCCGGCCCCGGATGGGCCAGCGCCTGCAGATAGGAGGACTCATCGACAAATGTGTAACCCGACCGGAGCAGGCGTTCGATCATGGCCTCGAAGCGCTCCGGCGTGGTCCAGGTCCCCTCCCACAGGAACCCGCGCGAGAGCTTGTGGAAGCAAAGCACCCGGGGAGTGTTAGCCGGCGGGTATCCATGCCTGAGTTGCCACACGACGTGCAGACCCAGGGCGGCCATGACCACAACCGAGAGAGTTATCCACATGCGATCGATCATGCGTCACCAACCCCCGTCCCGCAACGTGATTTGGCCCTCCAACCTTTGACAGCAACTTTGCCGACCTGTTAATCTCGGCGCTCACCCAGCCAAGGAGCGTTTATGGAGGTCCCCAGGGGAATGCTTACGCCTGCCCGCCGCATTCAGACGTCGACACGGTACGTTTTCGAGGAAATCGCGCAGATGAAGCGCGCCGATCCCCGTCCTGCCGCCGATCTGTTCGACCTCGGCGTGGGCAGTCCCGATCAGCGGCCCGCGGTCGAGATCATCGACATGCTGAACCGCCAGCTGCGCACCGAGCAGTATCAGAATCATCGCTACTCGCCGTTCGACGGCGCGCCCGAGTTCCGCAGCGCGGTTTCCAACTGGTACCAGCGTCGCTTCGAAGTGAGCGCGGATCCCAACGGCGAAGTGCTCCCCCTCATCGGCTCCAAGGAAGGCATTGCGAAGCTCATGCTCGCCTACCTCGATCCGGGTGACACCATCGTGATTGCAACGCCGTGTTATCCGGCGTATCTCGGCGCGGCCAAGATCGTCGAAGCCAAAGTCGTCGAGCTTCCGCTCCACCCCGAGAACAACTACATCCCCGACTTCAAATCGGTGCCCAACCAGGTCTGGGAAGACTGCAAGTTCCTCTTCCTCAATTATCCCAACAACCCGGTGGGCGCGGTTTGCGACCTCGGCGTGTACCGCGAAGCCATCGCCCTCGCGGAGAAATTCGATTTCATGATCGTGTCGGACCTCGCGTACTCGGAGCTAACCCTCGAGCCCGGCAGCCCGACGCACAGCATCTTCGAAATTCCCGACGCGAAGGACATCGCGGTCGAATTTCATTCGTTCTCCAAGAGCTACAACATGGCGGGCTGGCGGCTGGGTTGGGTCATCGCCAACAAGGATGTCATCTCGAACCTGGTAAAGATCAAATCCAACATGGATTTCAGCCAGTTCATGGCCATCCAGCGCACCGGCGCCGAGATCCTCGACAGCCCGGTGGACTTCGCGGAGCGCCAGCGCACCATGTACCGTCGCCGCCGCGATCTCATCATTGAAGGGTTCGCGAAGCTGGGGTGGGAGCTCACGCCGCCGCGTGCCGCGATGTACATCTGGGACCGCGTGCCGCGCCGCTACACGAACGCCGGAGAGTTCGCGAAGGAATTCTTCCTCAAGACCGGCGTCATCGTTTCACCCGGCTCGGCCTTCGGCAATCACTGCGCGGACTTCATGCGCATCTCGATGGTCATCGACGAAACACGCATCGAGCACATGTTCTCGAAAATCAAAGAAAGCGGGTTCCGTTTTGACTAGACTCGGCGAGCGCTGTCTCGTTTCCATTCTGCTGGCGATTGCCGCGCTCGTGGCGGGCTGCGCGGGCTCTTCCCTCCCCGCGCTCAACACCTCGGCGGACATTCCCCTTCCCGGGAACCCGACACGCTTCGAGGGCCAGAGCTTCGATCCCACCAACAACCGGCTCTACATCGCACACAGCGGCGACGGCGAGCTCGTCATGGTGGACACGAGCGCGAAGCGGGTCATTGCGAATCTCCCCAATTTTCCCGGGTGCACCGGTGTTCTTGCCGTGCCCGAGATGGAGAGTGTTTTTGTGAGCGTGCCGGGACGCGATGAGGTCACCATGATGAACACCTCGTCGCTCAAGGTGACGCGCGCCGCGGGCGGTGAGTCCCCCTACAGCCTGGTGTGGGCTTCGGGCATCGGCAAGGTTTACGTGTCGGACCGCAAGGACACCAAAGCCACCGTGATCGATATCCGCATGAAGAATCGCGTCACCACCATCGATCTGGGCGGTGAAATGGGTGCAGCGGTGTACGACACCAAGACCGGGCGCATCCTCATGAACTCGCGTTCGACCAATGAGCTGGTTGAAATCGACCCCGCCACGGACATTGTCGCGTCGCGGCTCAAGCTCAGCGGCAAAACTCCGCACGGACTCCAGATCGCGCCGTCCTCACGCGTCGCGTTTGCGGCATGCGCGGACGACGCCAAGCTGCTCGTGATCGATCTCGAAAAGTTCAAGGTAATCGACACGCTCGTGACCGGCGAGGGCCCGGATGCGCTTGCCTTCGACGAAGGCAATGGAATGCTCTACGTCGGGACGGAAGCAAACGTGGTATCCGTGTACCAGTTGAAGGGTAAAAATCTGAAGCGCATGGGTGACGTGGAAGTGGGAACCAATCCGCACTCGGTCTGCGTCAACACCACAACGCACGAGGTTTACATTCCACTCGAGAACGTGAACGGCAAGCCCGTACTGCGCGTGATGTCGCCGCAGCTTCAGCAGTGACCGCTACGGGGTAACACGGGTCCCGTTGACGATCCAGGTCGTCGAGCACCCGCTCAGATTGGGGCAGCTCCCCTTGAGCGTGTGCCTGTACATGATGGTGCCCTGGAACGTGTCCGGGTTCTTGAACGTCAGATAGGCAGTCGAGAAATCCGACAGCGTACAATTGCGTGTGACGGTCACTTTCTTGTCCGTCTCGCCCCGCGCGAACCCCTTGGACGCATCCCAGCTCCCCGCAAAGCCGCTCATCGTGAACGTGTTGCCATCCATGTGCACCTCGTAGTCACCGTCCCAAACGTCTGAACGGGCGCACCCGTTGACGCTCATGGTCGCGGTCAACGCGAACGTCCCGTCGGGGACCACCATGGGCGGGTTCTGATTCTGATTGGGATCGGCCGGGTCGGAGCCACCACCGCCGCAAGCGACGACGACGGCCAACAAGAGCGCAAGAGAAAGACGTTTCATCGGTGTATCCATTCCGTGGGTGCCAACCAAGGGTAGAGGCACACCGCACTTGGTGTCAATCCGCCCGGAGTTGCTGTACCGTTGATCTCGCGACAAGATCGCCCAGACTCTGCGCTGAGACTCAGTTCAACCCTGCGCCCGAAGGCCCCAGGCTTACGATCGAGTAGTCGTCGACGTCGAGCACTTCGGTGGCGAGTGCGACCACGTCATCCATCTTCACCGCGCCTACGCGCTGGATCAATTCCTTCTCGGAGACCTGGTAGCCGTATGTGATTTCGTTGCGGGCGAGACGCATCATGCGTGAAGCCGAGGTCTCCAGCCCCAGGAGAATACGGCCCTTGATGTGCTCCTTGGTGTCCTTGAGCTCGTCTTTCTTGATGCCGCCGTCGCGCAGGTTGAGGAACTCTTTGCGCACGGCGTCGAGCGCGGTGCCCACGGTCTTGGGACGCACGGCCATGTACGCGGCGAACATGCCGGTGTCGCGCGAATGATCCACGTAGGTGAACACGTTGTACGCGAGTCCCATTTCCTCGCGGATCTTCTGGAACAGCCGCGAGCTCATGCCGCCGCCCACCATCGCGTTCAGCACCATGAGCGCGTAACGACGATCGTCCATGAAGGAGAAGGTGCGCTTGCCAAGCACGACGTGCTGCTGGTTGAGCTTGCGCTTCACGTGCTTCTGCTTGGGCGACACCTTGCCGAGGCGCGCCTTTTCGCGCGCCAAAGGTCCGCTCGCAAACTTGAAGCGGTTCTGGCAAACCGCCACCAGCTCGTCCTCGTCGATGTTGCCGTACACGGACACGACCACGTTGGAGGAACGGAAGGCGCGCTTCGCGTAGCGCTGGATATCGCTGCGGCGGAAGCTCGACACGGTCTTGCGCGAGCCGAGGATGGGACGGCCCAGCGGGTGTGCGGGGTAGAGCTCGGCGGCGAACATCTCATGGATGAGATCGTCGGGCGCGTCCTCGACATCGCCGATCTCCTCCAGGATCACGTTGCGCTCGAGCGTGACCTGGTGCTCTTCGAAGCGCGATCCGGTCAGCATGTCGGCCAGAAGATCGATGGCCACCTCGCGCCGGCTCTCGAGCACGTGCGCATACACGCACATGGTGTCCTTGGTGGTGAACGCATCCAGGGATCCGCCGACCTTCTCGATCTCGCGCGAGATGTCCTGCGCGTTACGGTGACTGGTGCCCTTGAAGAGCATGTGCTCCAGGAAATGACACAGACCCGATTCGGGCTCCGACTCGTCGCGGGCACCCGTGCGCGTCCATACCCCGAGACAGAACGCCTTCGAGATGGGGTTCTTTTCGTGCAGGATCGTGAGCCCGCCGGGGAGCACGATCTTCTTGGCAATACGTGCGGCTACCATGACGTGGTCTCCTTCTATGTATCGATAAAAATACGACGCCCGCCTGGCGGTTTTCAAACCTCCGGGCGGGCGTCTGATTGCAAACGAGTTGCGTCGCCGCTAGCGGCGCGGCCGCGCGTGCTCGCGCCGGCGCCCACCGCCGCCACTCTCGCCGCCCTCGCGGGGACGGCGCTCGTGGTGCTCGGGCTCGACGTAGCCTTCCGGCTTCTCGAGCAGTGCCTTGCGTGAGAGGCGGATCTTTCCATCGCCGTTCACTTCGAGCACCTTGACCTTCACCATGTCGCCCACCTTGAGCTCTTCCTCGACGCGCTCCAGCCGGCGGTGCGCAATCTCGGAAATGTGCAGGAGCCCGTCCTTGCCGGGAAGAATCTGCACGAACGCACCGAAGGCGAGAATGCTGCGCACTTCCCCTTCGTACGTCTTGCCCACTTCGGCCTCGGCCGTGATCTCGCGGATGCGCGCGAGTGCTATCTCCGCGCTCTCGGTGTTGACCGCGATGACGCGGACAGTTCCGTCGTCCTCGATCTCGATCTTGGCGCCCGACTCTTCCTGGATGCGCTTCACAACCTTGCCTCCCGGTCCGATGATCTCGCGGATCTTGTCGGTCGGGATGGTGATGGTGGTGACCTTGGGCGCGTACGGCGAAATGTCCGGCTTGGACTGGGCAATGGTCTCGTTCATCACATGCAGGATGTGAATGCGGCCAACCTTCGCCTGGTGGAGCGCCTTCATCATGACGGCGTCCGAAATACCGGCGATCTTGGTGTCGAGCTGGAACGCGGTAATGCCGTCCTTGGTGCCCGTCACCTTGAAGTCCATGTCGCCCAGGTGATCCTCGGCGCCCAGGATGTCGCTCAGCACTTCAACCTTGTCGCCCTCGATGACGAGACCCATCGCGATGCCCGCGATCGGCTTCTCGACCGGCACGCCGGCGTCCATCAGTGAGAGGCTGCCGCCGCACACCGAGGCCATCGAGCTGGATCCGTTCGACTCCAGGATTTCCGACACGATGCGAACCGTGTACGGGAACTTGTCCTTGGCCGGGATCATGGTCCGGATGGCGCGCTCCGCCAGAGCACCGTGGCCGATTTCGCGGCGGCCGGGGCTCCCGAAGCGGCCCACTTCACCCACGCTGAACGAGGGGAAGTTGTAGTGGAGCATGTAGCGCTTCCAGCTCTCACCGTCGATGGTGTCGAGCATCTGCTCGTCGTCGCTGGTGCCGAGCGTGGTCACGACCAGCGCCTGCGTCTCACCGCGCGTGAACAGCGCCGATCCGTGCGCGCGCGGGAGAACTCCCACTTCGCACGTGATGGGACGGATGTCCGACGTGCCGCGGCCGTCGAGGCGGACCTTCTCGTCGAGGATCATCGCGCGCATGCTCTTCTTCTCGATGTCGTGGAGCACGCCCTTGATGTAGCCCTCTTTCTCGGGAAATTCCGCCGCGTACTTCGCGAGCGCATCTTCGTTGATCTTGGTGAGGGCATTCTGGCGATCGAGCTTCTTCGAGATCGAGAACGCCTTCTTGATGGGGCCGGCGAAGTCCGCGTTCACCTTCTTGTCGATGTCGGGGAACGTTTCCGGCGCTTCCACCGCGCGCTTGGTCTTGGCGCCGAACGCCGCCACCAGCTCGCGCTGGAGCGTGTTCAAACGCTTGATCTCGTCGTGGCCGAAGCGCACCGAGGCGAGCATTTCTTCTTCGCTCACTTCGCTGCAGCCGCCTTCCACCATGAGAACCGCGTCGTCGGTGCCGGCGATGACGACATCCATGTCGCTCGCTTCCATCTGCTCCGAGGTGGGATTGCAGATGAACTGGCCGTCGACACGACCCACGCGCACACCGGAGACGAAGTGGTTGAACGGAATATCCGACAACGCGAGCGCCGCCGAGGAGCCGACGATGCCGAGCACGTCGGGCGCGTTCATACCGTCGTAGCTCACCGGCTGCACGATGACCTGCGTCTCGCACATATAATTGTCGTCGAAGAGCGGACGGAGGGGACGGTCGATCAGGCGGGCGGTCAGGATCTCACGCTCGCCGGGACGGCCTTCACGCTTGAAAAAACCTCCCGGGATGCGGCCGGAGGCGTAGAACTTCTCGCGATACTCGACCGTGAGCGGGAAGAAATCCCGGTCGGTCCTCTGATGAGCGGCAACGACGGCCACGAGCACCATCGTTTCGCCCATGCGCACGACCACCGCGCCGTCGGCCTGTTTGGCCATACGACCGGTTTCAATACTGAACGTTTGACCGTTCAGCGTGCGGGTAACGGTTTGCTTGGACATTAAGCTTCTTTCTGACCAGCAGATTGCGGCCAACAAGGGTTACAGCGGACGCCTTTGCCCTTGCGTCCGCAAACATCTGCCCACACCGGGCACAAGCAACCGAACGGTTACTTGCGCAGGTTGAGCTGCTTGATCATCTCCCGGTAGCTCTCGATTTTCTTGTTCTTGAGGTAGTCCAGGAGTTTCCGGCGCCGTCCCACGAGCTTGAGCAGCCCGCGGCGCGACGCGTGGTCTTTCTTGTGGATCTGGAAGTGCTCCGTGAGCATTTTGATTCGCTCAGTGAGGAGAGCAATCTGAACTTCGGCGGAGCCGGAGTCTTTGTCGTGGAGCTTGTACTTCTCGATTATATCTTTCTTCTGATCCGTGTTCATAACCATCGTCTGATCACCTCCTACCCAAATCGGTACGCGACACGATGGTTGCAGTCGGCCTCAAGGGGCTGACCGCCAAGCGCGAAAAGTAGCACAGGGGTAGGGGGGTGTAAAGCCATAAATGTGGCGCTGCCGCATGGGCTTGCGGCAAAGTCGACTCCCATCCCCGGGATTTTACGCGCTCGATCCGAGGAGCTCCCGG
>DATNGX010000153.1:0-4268 GCA_035605755.1 Candidatus Krumholzibacteriia bacterium | reverse complement strand
CGCCGCGGATATCCCGGCCACCGTCCACGTGGCACTGGGCACTGACATCACGCACCAGCATCCCGACTTTCCCGCGGAAGAAACCGCGCGCCTCTCCATGCGGGATTTCCGGATCCTCACCGCCCGCGTACAGAACGCCTTCACGAACGGGGTGGTGGTTCTGCTCGGTTCCGCCGTGGTTCTGCCTGAAGTCTTCCTCAAGGCCACCTCGGTGGCGTACAACCTGGGCTCGAAGCCCGGCGGCGTGTTCGCGGTGGCCTTCGACATGATGCCGCAGTACCGGGTGCGCGAAAATGTGCTCTCGCGGCCTTTCCGGGGCGCGGCCGAGAGCCACATGATCACCGGCCACCACGAGATCATGCTCCCGCTCCTGTACCTGCTTCTCCGCGATTGACCCCCGGCAGGGAACAAAGTTTGCACTGATTGGGCGGCAGGAAAGGCCCGCCCCGCCTCCGTCATGTATAATGTTGACGGTCCCACCGTGGAGCCGCAGTACCCGAAGTTCACGCCATGAGCCGTACCGAAGCCAATATCCGCCAGGGCGTCAGTCGCACCGTCGACCTGGCGCTGAAGATCGTGCCCGTAGCCACCCTGATCGCCGTGGGGTCGATGTTCGCGGCGGAACAGGCCCTCCGGCCCAATCAGCGCGCCATCAAGACCGCGCTCATGCTGGGCCTGATGGCATTCATGTTCCGCTTCGACATGGTGTACTCGATCTACATGTTCTCCTTCCTGTTCCTGTTCCCGAGCGGTATTTCGATCGCGAGCAGCAACATCGTGCTCATGACCATCATCCCCATGATCTGGGCGGTGCGCGCCGCATCGACGCGCACGCGCATCTTCCGCTCCACGATTCTCGACAAGCCGCACGTGCTCTTCATCATGGCGTACTTCCTCTCGCTCATGAACGTGGAGACGCACCGGAATCTGGTGATGGGCGGGCAGGTCATCTGGCAGCAGATCACGGTCATTGCGTTTTTCGCGCTGATCGTGACGCTGGTTGACGACGAGAAGAAACTGATGCGCGTGGTGAAGGTGGCGTGCACCGCGTACGCGCTCGTGTTCTCGACCGCGCTGGTGCAGCTGGTGGCGCCCAATGCCACCATCATTCCGGGATGGATCGGGATGACGCACAAACTCAAGGAGGGCGGTGTCTACAGCGCGCGCGTCACCAAGATGCGCATCAGCGGCGCGCTTGGAAACGACGCCAACCTGGCGGATTTCGGCGCGCAGGTGATCTGTCTTCTGGGATTCTTTGCATGGCGCGCGAAAAACCCCGCGGAAAAGGCGTTCTGGTTCGTGACCCTGACCGTGACACTCGTGGCCGTCCTCTCGACGGGCAACCGCGGCGGCACCGTGGGTCTGGCCGTCGCCATCGGCTACGGCCTGTTTCTGTTTCGCCGCCAGCTCGGTTTTCAGCGGCTGGTTCTCATCATCTGTACGGGCCTGAGCCTGGTGCTTGCCGCGAACTGGTATCTCTCCAACTACACGTACGCCACCTCGCCCATCGACCGTCTTCTTCACACGCAGATGGTAGGCATGGTGCCGGAGACGCGCACCATGACGTGGTGGCCCTCGATCCTGAAGAGCATGGAGCATCCCATCGTGGGACACGGTCCCTACTTCGAAGTCGGCGCCGGACTCACGTTCCAGTTCTGGCCGCACAACGCGTACCTCTATTATCTGCAGACCATCGGCCTGATTGGTCTGGGTGCGTTCCTGTGGATCATGACGCGTGTGACGAAAATGTCGCTGGGTTTTCGCGCGCAGGGAAGAAAGCGCGACAATCTGGGAGACCTGCTGGCACTCCTGCACGTGTCGCTGGTGACGTTTGCCATCCAGCAGATGCGCAGCGATCACCAGAACAGCGACTACTACCCGTACCACCTGTGGTTCATGTTCGGCGTCATCACGGTGACGTACCGCCTGGTGCGGATACGGATGGACCAGGCCACGGCGGCGCTCCCCGGACTCGACCCGCCGGCACCCGCGGAGAGCCTCGGGAGGGGCGTTCGTGCGCCTTGACACTCCGGGCCGCGATTGCTAAACTATCGGGACCTTCAGGAGGTTACCCCGGGTCTCTGCTATCGTGTGTTGCGTCCGAATGACATTCCTGCCTTGATGGCGGGATCTCATGTTCGCCAGGCTTCCCGGGGCGCACGCGCCGCAGGGGTGAACGCACCCCGGCGGTTTTTTCTTACCCCCGGAAGTCGCGCGGACCTCACTGCCGCACTCGCGCGACGGAGCATCTTGTGCAATTGGAGACGAAGGCGCGTCAGGACGACGCCGGCGCTGTGGCGACCGGTGACGTAGTGCTGAACGACACGCTGGCATACATCGCGGGGAAACGCCTGTTCGACCTTTCCGTCGGACTTCTCGCGTTTGTTTTCGTCATTCCCATCGTCCCTTTGATCGCCCTGATGATCAAGCTCGACAGCCCGGGTCCGGTGTTTTATCGCCAGGACCGCATCGGGCGCGGCGGGCGGCCGTTCCGGTTCTACAAGTTCCGCTCGATGTACCGCGAAGCCGACCGCCGGCGCACCGAGCTCGAGAGCCGAAACGAGCAGGAGGGTCCCGTATTCAAGATCAAGGCGGATCCGCGCATCACGCCGGTCGGGCAGTTTCTGCGGCGTTCGAGCGTGGACGAGATTCCGCAGATTCTCAATGTGCTGCGCGGGGACATGAGCATCGTGGGCCCGCGGCCGCCGCTTCCCGTGGAAGTCGCGCGCTATCAGCCGTGGCACCGGCGACGGCTCGACGTGAAGCCGGGCATTACCTGTCTGTGGCAGATCGCCGGCCGCAGCCAGATCGGCTTCGACGAATGGATGCGGCTCGACATGGAGTACCTGCGAACACGCAGCCTGCGCACGGATATGGCGATTTTTCTGAAAACCCTGCCCGCAGTCATGGCGCGGCGCGGAGCGTATTAACGAAGGGCAGTCCCGATTACCGCGTGGCACGCCGATTGCCGGGGAAGGCACTGGCGCGACGCGCGCTCTTCGCGCTGACGTGGAATTACAATGAGTTACAACATGACCCGACGTATTGACTGGGTGAGTCGCCGCATGCCGTTCGGTGCGGGCGCCGCGTTTGCACCACGCGCGATGGCGCTCGTTTTCCTGTGCGCCGTGATGGTGGCTTCGGGCTGCTCGTCCGGCATCAAGGGGTCGAGTCGTGCCCAGGGATGGTACGACCGGGACTCGCTCCAGACTTTCGTCAAGGAAACCAGCAAGGTGACGCCGTTTCTCGAGACCGACTATGTGATCGGGGTCGGAGACGAGATCGAAGTGGTGTTCCCGTATCACACCAATCTCACCGAGCGCGACATCGTCGTGCGCCGCGACGGACGCATCTCGCTCCCGTACGTGGGCGACCAGATGGCGGCCGGCATTACGCCCATGGATCTGGATTCTCTGCTCACGGTGAAATACGCCGAGATCCTGCGTGAGCCCAATCTGTCCGTGATCATTTCGAACCCCGCGCCGCAGCGCGTCTACGTGCTCGGCCAGGTGAACACGCCCGGGCGCATCGACTTCGACGACCAGATGACGATGCTGGGGTCGATCGCCGCGACGGGAGGATTCAAGAAGGGCGCGATGTCCCAGCACGCCGTACTGATCCGGCGCCAGAGCGTGTCCAAGATCGTCGGCGTGGAAGTGGATCTGAAAGCGGTCACACAGGGAGCCGTGCTCGCGAACGACATTCCGCTGCGCAACTACGACATCGTGTTCATTCCGCAGCATCCGATATTCACCGCCGCGGATTTCATGGAGGCGGTGGGCATGATCATCAACACGCCGCTCGACGCCGTGTTCAAGGGCTGGCAGATCGCCAACCTCTCGGCGACGTACGAATACTTCAAGACCACGCGTCCGGTGATCAGCGCGCCATGACCGACCAGCGCATCGATACTCGCCAGGAAACCAGCCTCCGCGACTTCCTCGATGTCGTGTTCCGGCGCAAATGGGTGATCATCTCGATGGTGATCGCCACCACGCTGCTCGTGTTCGCCATCGACGCCCAGCGTCCCGACATGTGGGAGTCGACCTCGCGCGTGATGGTCAAGCGCGGTCGTCAGCAGAGCATTCTGACCACCAACGTCTACATCCTGCCGTGGGCCGAGGACGTGGCGTCGGTGGTGCAGCTCATTCTCTCCGAGGATGTGTTCGCCAAGTCGCGCAAGGCCTTCGCCGACTCGGTGAACACGGGGCGCTATCCCAAAGACTGGGTGTTCAACGCCGGTGCGGTGCACTCGGGCGTGGTCGGCG
>DATNGX010000152.1:0-2729 GCA_035605755.1 Candidatus Krumholzibacteriia bacterium | reverse complement strand
GCCACTGACGGGCGTGACAAGGCGATGCTGGATTGGGCCATCGCCGGACTGGATGCCAGACTCAACCCGCCCACTGTCGACGTCGCCACGCTGTCGCGCTACGCCGGAGCCTACGGAGCGCGCGAGATCAAGCTCGAGAATGGAGCGTTGCTGTACCGCCGCGGCCAGAATCCCTGGGCTCGACTGATTCCAATGTCAGCCACTCTTTTCCAGCCCGACAACATCGACTACTTCCGCGTCGAGGTGGTGCTGGACGACAAGGGCAATCCGACCGGACTGGTGGGTCACTACGACAATGGCAACGTGGATCGGTCGGAACGCACGGCCAAATAGCCACGATAGCGTTCCTTGCCGATTGACCGATGCGGGCGCGATTCGTAGACTCGTATTCTTTGCTGTTTCATAACATCATCGAATACGGCGTCAATCTTGATCGGCAAGAAACTTCTCCACTACGAAATCACTGCCAAGCTCGGCGAAGGCGGCATGGGTGTCGTGTTCAAGGCACGGGACACCCGGCTCAAGCGCGACGTCGCCATCAAGTTTCTTCCCGCCAAGAGTGGCGCTCGCCCTGAGGAGCGCCGGCGGTTCGAAGCCGAAGCCAGCTCCGCGGCGGCACTGAACCACTCCAATATTGCTCACGTGTACGCCATCGAAGAAGCCGACGGCGAAATGTTCATCGTCATGGAGTATGTGGCCGGTCGTGAGCTGCGCGAGCTCATTGCCGAAGGTCCGCTCACGGTGTCGCGTGCAAAGAGCGTCGCTCTCCAGATTGCGAACGCTCTCGAGGCGGCGCACAATCGCGGCATCGTGCATCGCGATATCAAGAGCGCCAACATCATGGTGGGCGCCGATGATCGGGTGAAGATCATGGACTTTGGTCTGGCCCGAGTGCGGGGTGAGACGCGCCTTACCCGCAGCGGCATGACCATGGGCACGCCGGACTACATGTCTCCCGAGCAGGTGCGCGGCGAGGATGTCGATCAGCGCACGGACATTTGGTCATTCGGTGTGGTGTTGTACGAAATGCTCACCGGTGAACGTCCATTCAAGGGCGGGTACGAGCAGGCCGTGATGTATTCGATTCTCAACACCGAGCCGAAGCCGCCTTCGACGCTCGCATCCGGCCTTTCCGCTGAAGTGGACGCAGTCGTGATGAGGGCGCTTTCCCCTGCACGCGAAGATCGCTGGCAAAGCATGCACGACCTCATTGTGGCCCTGGACGGGGTCAGGGGCGGCGATACGGGAGAATTGCTGCGTCGCGCCACGCCCACACCCCGTTTCGACATCGACCGCGAACGGCTTCCGTCGGTTGCCGTGCTCCCTTTCGTGAACATGAGCAACGATCCCGAGAACGAATTCTTTGCGGATGGCATCACGGAGGACGTGATTGCGCACCTTGCCAAGATTCGCACGTTACGTGTCACGTCGCGCACGTCGGTAATGGCGTACAAGAAGCGCGATCAGAACCTGCGCGAGATCGGTTCCGCTCTCGGCGTGGAAGCCATCGTCGAAGGCAGTGTTCGCCGCGCCGGTCGCCGCGTGCGCATCGTGGCGCAGCTCATCGATCCCCACACCGACGAGCATCTGTGGGCGGAAACCTACAACCGCGACATGGATGACATCTTCGAGATCCAGAGTGACGTCGCGCTTCAGATCGTGACATCACTGCGCGCGGAACTGTCGATGGCGGACCGTTCGCGCATCGGCGAGCGCCCCACCACCGACCTTGCCGCATACGAGCTGTATCTGCAGGGCCGTCATTACATGACGAGCTGGACGCTCGATGGCCTGCAGAAAAGCATCGTTTACTTCGAGAAAGCCATCGAACGCGACCCCCGGTTTGCCCTGGCCTATGCGTCGATCGCGCACGCGCATAGTCAGATGGCGCTCGAAGGGTTCAGGGGCATCGCGCCGGCCGCGGTCTACGCGAAAGCCCAGGCCGCGGTGGATCGCGCGCTCGCAATTGACGACAAGCTCGCCGAAGCACACGGCATCCTCGGACAGCTCAAGCTGATTCGCGATATCGACTGGAAAGGAGCCGAAGCGGAATTTCGCATTGCGCTGCGACTCAGTCCCGGCGCTGCAGATGCCTATGACCATCTCGGGTGGTTGTGCTCATCGCAGCGACGCTTCGACGAAGCGCTCGAGCTGTTCCGAATCGCGCGCGATCTCGATCCGCTGGTGCACAAGACGGATTACGCCAACGAGCTGCTGCGTGCGGGGCGCCTCAAACAGGGTCTTGCGGAAGCAGAGCTGATCGTGGCGGCTTACCCCGAATACGGCCGCGCGCACAGCATGTTCGGGTGGGCCTGCATTCTGAACGGAAAGCATGCAGAAGGCCTCGCCGCCATGGAGCACGCGGTAGCCCTCACGCCCAACGCCATCTCTTTTCTGGGACAACTCGGCGCTGCATATGGCCGCGTGGGAGACGCGGCCCGAGCACGGGAAGTACTCTCGAAGCTTGAGGAGATGTCACAACAGGAATATGTTCCCGAGATTGCGTTTGCGTACGTCCACGCGGGGCTTGGCGAAGCCGACCCGGCCATCGACTATCTCGAGCGCGCGTTCGAGAGTCGCTCTGCAAACATCTACGGGATTCACGGCTCCTACATTCTGGCGCCGATTCACGACCATCCCCGTTTTCAGGCGCTATTGCGGAAAATGAATTTGTAGCCTAGACGGGCTGCGCCGGAGGCACGATCACTGTCAGCGCTTTCGCCATGACA
>DATNGX010000151.1:0-3894 GCA_035605755.1 Candidatus Krumholzibacteriia bacterium | reverse complement strand
CGCCTGTTCATCGCGGAGCGCGCGGGGCGAATTTACGTCATTCGTAACGACGCGACGGTGACATCCAAGACGTTGTTTCTCGATATCAGCGCGCTGATCACCACCCAGACCGAAGGTGGCCTCCTGGGTCTCGCCTTCCATCCCAACTACGAGAATAATCGGTTCTTCTATGTGACGTACACCGCGGAGAACCCGCGCCGCGAAGTGCTCGCACGCTACAGCGCCGACCCCTCCAATCCGAGCGTTGCCCTTCCGGGAAGCCAGCTCGTCATTCTGGAGATCCCGAAAATAAATCTGCATCACAACGGCGGACGCATTGCGTTCGGGGCGGACGGATATCTCTACTGGAGTCTGGGCGAGGACGGCATTGCGGAACTCGCCCAGGACCTCACGCAGTGGAACGGAAAACTGCTGCGCATTGACATCAACAATCCATCGGGCGGAAACAATTACGGCATTCCTGCAAGCAATCCGTTCGCGGGCACTGGTGTGCACCGCGAAATCTGGGCGTACGGATTCCGCAATCCGTGGCGCTTCAGCTTCGATCCGCCGACGGGGCGCATATGGCTCGGCGATGTGGGGGAGAATTCCTGGGAAGAGATCAACATCATCCGCAAGGGCCGCAACTACGGCTGGCCGCGCATGGAGGGCAACGAGTGCTTCTCGCCATCCACGTGCGATACCACCGGACTCAACATTGTGCTGCCGCTATATGTGTATGAACACTTCGGCAGCGCATCCATCACCGGCGGCTTTGTGTATCGCGGACCGTCCAATCCGTCGCTGGTCGGGAAGTACATCTACGCCGACTATGTGACGGGCGAGGTATCGGCGCTGACGTGGAACGGCGTCAATCCGCCTACCAACGCGTTGCTCACCGTCGAGCCCGGCATCCCGTCGTTTGGCGTCGACAAGAACGGCGAACTGTTCATTGCGTCCTTCGACGGCAACATCTACCGGCTCTTCGCGACGGCAACGGCGGTCGATACACCGGCATTGGCGGGTGCGTTGAAAATAGGGCCCAATCCATTTGGGACCTCGACCCACGTTGCTGTGAGTCTTATGGCACCCGCGCGCGTCGATCTCTCGGTGTACGACGTGGCGGGGCGTCGCGTGGCAACTCTCATGAAAAATCAAGCGTCACGAGGCCTGCACAGCACGGTCTGGAACGGGCGCGACGAGAGCGGCCGCACGCTCGCGAGCGGCGTGTATTTCGTACGTCTGAATCTGAATGGTCAGACGGTTGAAACGCGTCGCATCACCATGATCAAGTAAGCGGGCTGACGCGCCGTCTAGCGCGGTGACGGGGTCGATTTGTCGCGGGCTTTTTCCTGCGCCTGCTGCCGGTCCAGCGTCATGCGGTAAGAAACGTAGTACTTGAGGATGTTGCGCACGTACGTCGTCGTCTCGCGGCCGACTTTTTCCGATACCACGATTTCCACGTTGTCGAACCAGCGGTTGGGGTCGAGCCCGCGTTCCGCCGCGATCTTGCGCAGCTTCGCGATTCGATTGGGCCCGGCGTTGTACGACGCAAACGCGAACAAGGTGCGGTTCATCTCATCGAATTGAGCATCCTTGAAGTACTGCGTCATCACCGTATTCATGTACTTGGCACCGGCGTGGATGTTGGGCTCCATCACCTTGATGTCTCCCACCTTCATGGACGCGCCCGTGGCCGGCATCACCTGCATCACACCGATGGCGCCGCTCGAGCTGCGCGCATTCTGGTTGAGCTGGGATTCCTGAAAGCCCTGTGCGGCGAGCAGGAGCGGATCGAATCCATACTTCGGTCCGTATTTCTCGAACAGCGCGATGGTCTCCCGGAACCGCTTCCAGTCGTTGGTTCCGGTCGGGTTCTGCAGCCGTTTCACTTTCTTGTTGTACTGCATGAGGCGATACGCGATGGAGCCGGACTTCTTCTGGTACCGGTAGTAGTCCGCGATCTCGGCCATCAAGAGCGGACTGTTTTTTCTGAGCGCCCAGCCGATCTCCGCGCCCGTTCGCACGGCGGCGTTCTCGTTGACGATGACGCCGGGAAGAATCCTGGCCCACATGAGCGCCTTCCAGCTGTCCACGATGGTGGCGTCGATCACTCCCGCGTCGAGCATCTCCATCAAGTCCTCGTCCTCGAGCGCTTCGTCCGCGCGAATGATCTCCACGGCTGGCTTTTTTCCAGACGCGAGCCGTTGGTTGAGACTCGAGAGACTGATGTAATAGCTCGACGACGGGCGCACCATCACGCGCTTGCCCGAGAGCTCGTCGGCGCTCGCCATGGGACCGTAGCGCTGGTTCGTGAGCACGAGCTCTGAAATCTGTTTCAGATCGTCGGGTGCGAAGAAGTCCACCAGCAGGGTCCGCTCGGCGGCGGCAGTCAGATTGCCCGCGGCGATGTCGCCCAGACCCTGCGCCACCCGTGCCAGTAACTGGTCGCGCGGGGTGGGGATGAGAAGAATCGTGATGGGGCGACCGTGCAGCGTCTTGCGGTGCTTCTGGTTCAAGTAGCGCTCAAAGTCGCGCGCGGTCTCCGCCGTGATGCCGCGCTCGTGTCCCTTGTCGCTGAAGTAGAGGGTGCGGCTGTAGGGGACCAGGACGCGGATGGTGCGGCGCTCGGTCATCATGTCGAAATCGCCGACGCGCGGCTCGTTCTTGATGTGCTCTGTCGTCAGCGAGGATGTGCCGGCATTACATGGAAACGCCGTAACCATGTTTGCCATGGTCACGGCGATCCACATCAATGCATGGGCCGGACGCAACCTCGTCTAGCCAACCGGTTTGTAGTACTTCATCGCCTCCGGCATCAGCTTCTCGATATCCCGGATTCGTGTTTCGTCCGCAGGGTGCGTACTCAGGAACTCGGGCGGCTTCGAGCCACCCTGCTTTGCCATGCGTTCCCAGAACGGAACCGCGGTGTGCGGATCGTATCCGGCCATGGCCATGAAGATGAGGCCCAGGTGGTCGGCTTCACTTTCCTGCGTGCGACCGTACGGGAGCAGGACGCCCACCTGCGCGCCGACGCCGAAGGCCGTCATCCACAGCTGCTGGGTCTGCGCGGGCTCTTTCGCCACCGCAACCGACAACGCGGTGCCGAGTCCCTGCGCAATCAGGCCCTGGCTCATGCGCTCGGTGCCGTGCCGCGCGACGGCGTGCGAAATCTCATGGCCCAGCACAACCGCGAGGCCGTTCTCATCCTGCGTGAGGGGAAGAATGCCTGTATAGACGACTACTTTGCCGCCGGGCATGCACCACGCGTTGACTTCCTTGTTCTCGACCAGATTGAACTCCCACTTATAGCCGGCGAGCTGGTCCTTCATGTTGTGGCTGTTCATGTACGCTTCCACCGCGTGTTCGATGCGCGTGCCGACGCGCTTGACCATCGCCGTGGACTGCGCATCCGTGGAGAGCTTGTTCTCCTTCAGGAACTGGTCGTACTGCTGATAGCTCATAGTCTGCATTTCCGATTCGGAGACCAGGCTCAACTGCTTGCGGCCCGTGATGGGCACACTGGAGCACGACCATGCAAGCATGGCCGTAGTCACCGCCGTGAGTACGAGCTTCGGAGCGTGGACCGAGAAAAAGCGTTTCATCATGTTCTCCTCTATTGCCGGGCTTCCGGCGTCACCGTCAGCGTGACCCGCTGTCCGTCGCGCATGACCACGACCGGAACGGACTCGCCGACCTTCAGCGCATCCATGGCATATGTGTAATCATAAATATTCTTTATCGCTTTTCCAGCCAGCTCCACAATTACATCTCCGCTTTTCAGGCCCGCTTTGTCCGCCGGGCCTCCCGCTCGCACCCCCGAAAGCTTGAGCCCCTCAATTTCACCGGTCGCATAATCGGGAATTGTACCGAGGAAAATGCGCATGTTGGCGCGCGACCCCGCTGCATCCTTGG
>DATNGX010000150.1:0-7308 GCA_035605755.1 Candidatus Krumholzibacteriia bacterium | reverse complement strand
ACTGTTTTCTGCCTGCAGTGACGATTCCACACACCCGCCTTCCCCCAACATGCAGACCGCGACCCTGACCTGGGAGAATCCATTCCCGCCTGTGGAGGTCGTGGATATCTGGGGAGCCTCGAGCACCGACATTCACGCCGTCGGCAGCGACGGTCAGTTGCTCCACTTTGACGGGAAAGATTGGAAAACCGTCGACAGTCCCACGCGCCGCTATCTTGGTGCAATCTTTGGCGTCTCACCGAACAACATCGTCGCTGTTGGGCCCGGCGGTACCATCCTCCGGTTCAATGGACAAGGATGGACATCCGAGGAATCGGGAACCACAGCAATGTTGGTAGACGTGTGGGGAAACGCGGAGGACGTAATCTTCGCGATCAGCTTCAATGCAGACGTATTGCGCTACGACGGCACGTCATGGATCCAGATCCCGTTTACCCGGTCTACGCACTTGCAGAGCGTCTGGGGTACAGGTGCTGACGACCTCTACGTCGGCGGCGACTCGCTCTACCACTACGATGGAAACACGTGGACAAGCACCGGTTTCCGATTGGGCTACGGCGCCCACTCGATTTCCGGTTCGTCGGCGCATGACGTGTGGGTCGCAGAAGGAACACATTGGCTGCGGCACTACGACGGAGCGAAATGGGAGTACGTCGATACGGCGACACACGGCGAGTTCACGAGCGTCTGGGTTTCCGGCAAGGATGTGTTCGCAGCGGGGTGGTCGGGCGTTGCCGCACACTATGACGGCATCCAATGGCAAGAAGACAAGGTCGGCGAGGGATCACTGCGCGGTGTTTGGGCGAACAGTGGAACCGACGCCTGGATGGCGAGCGCCAACTTTGCCGGCTCCCTTCGCCATTTTGACGGCGAGGACTGGGGCACCCCTGGCGACGAGAATGAGAGGTATGTGCTGCGCGCAATCTGGAGTGATGAACGCGGCGACCGTGCGGTTTCCGTAGGTTCCGGCATGCTCATGCAAAGACAAGAAAGCAAGTGGGAGCCATTGGTCGTCGATCCGACGATGCTCTACGACGCGGTGTGGAGTGCCCCATCCGGCGAGATATTTGTGTGCGGCCCGGGCGGGTCCAGCGCACGCTTCAATGGGAGCGAGCTACGTCCGTTCGATCTGGCCACGCAGGCAGAGCTGACGTCGATATGGGGCACGTCGAATACGAATGTCTACATGGGAGCGATCGACTACCAGGGATCACAGGACGGACTCTGGCACTACGACGGTGTAAATTGGACCCCCACATCGATTCATGACTCGGTTCGTTCGATATGGGGAACGTCCCCCGTCAACGTATTGATCGCCGGTAGTGATGCGAACGGAAACGGCGTGGTCAAACGATTCAACGGATTCAGCTGGAATCCAATCTACACCCGCACGGGAAGTACCGCCGAAGTCGTGACTGGAACAAGCAATGGAGAGCTCTTCGTGTCCGGGTATGAAGCCGGCGAGGGCGCGTGGGTGCAGCATTTCAATGGCACCAGGTGGAGTGACATCACGCCCCCCATGGACGTTCCCATTTATGCCATGGCCGCCGGCGATGGCTTCGGGCTGGTAGCGAGCGGGTATGGCGCGACACCTACGCTTCACTATCACGATGGAAAATGGGAGCCACTGGAAGTGCGATACACGGCGTACTTCTTTAGTGCCTGTGGTTTTGCAGGTGGCGTGTATCTCGCCGGCGGCGCACACATCGTGCGCGCTCACTACTGAGTCATATCAGCGGTTCGCACCAACAAGAAGGCCCGGCTGCTTGCGCAACCGGGCCTTCCGTTACTTTCGCCCCCACCAGAAGCGAAAGCGATCTCTAGGCGTCGTAGTACAGCGCGAACTCGTACGGATGCGGCCGGAGCGACATCGGTCCGACTTCCTTCTCACGCTTGTAGTCGATCCACGTCTGGATCAGCTCTTCGCTGAACACGTCGCCCTTGAGCATGAAGTCGTGATCGGCTTCGAGCGCGTTCAACGCTTCGCTGAGCGAGCCCGGCGCCTGCGGCACCTTCTTCAACTCTTCGGGCGGCAGATCGTAGATGTTCTTGTCGAGCGGCTGGCCGGGATCGATCCGGTTCTGAATTCCGTCGAGACCCGCCATCAGCATCGCGGCAAATCCGACGTACGGATTGCACAGAGGATCCGGACAGCGGAACTCCACGCGCTTGGCCTTGGGGGACTGCGAGTACATCGGAATACGAACCGAGGCGCTGCGGTTGCGCTGCGAATACGCCAGGTTCACGGGCGCTTCGTAGCCGGGCACGAGACGCTTGTACGAGTTCGTGGTCGGGTTGGTGATGGCGCACAACGCCGGCGCGTGCTTCAAGAGTCCGCCGATGTAGTGCAGCGCCATGTCGGAAAGACCCGCGTACTTGTTTCCCGCAAACAGCGGCGTCTTGTCCTTCCACAGACTCTGGTGGCAGTGCATGCCGGAACCATTGTCGCCGTAGATCGGCTTGGGCATGAACGTCACCGTCTTGCCGTGGCGTTTGGCCACGTTGCGAATGACGTACTTGTACGTCATCAGACGATCGGCCATGCGCGTGAGCGTGTCGAACTTGAGATCGATCTCGCTCTGCCCGGCAGTGGCGACTTCGTGGTGCTGCGCTTCCACCTCGATGCCGAGGTTCATGATCTCGAGCATCATTTCGGTGCGGATGTCCATCAGGGTATCCGCGGGCGGCACCGGGAAGTAGCCTTCCTTGAAGCGAAGCTTGTAGCCGAGATTGGGACCGTTGCCGTTGCCGGAGTTCCAGGCGCCTTCCTCGGAATCAATGTGGAAGAACGACTGATGCGGCTGCGCGTCGAAGCGCACGTTGTCGAAGATGAAGAACTCGGCTTCGGGCCCGAAGTAGATGTCGGTCGCGAGGCCGGTGCTCTTCACATAGGCTTCGGCCTTCATCGCGATGGCACGCGGGTCGCGCGGATAGCGCTCCTTCGTGATCGGGTCGAAGATGTTACAGATGAGTGAGAGCGTGGATTCCTTTGTGAACGGATCGATGAAAGCGGTGTTGGGATCCGGCACAACGATCATGTCGCTCTCGTTGATGTGCTTCCAGCCGCGAATGCTGGAACCGTCGAAGCCGAAGCCGTCTTCGAACGAGCTCTCTTCGAGAGAACCGATGGGCAGGCTGAAGTGCTGCCATGTGCCGGGAAGATCGACGAATTTGAGGTCGAGCACACGCGCCTTTTGGTCGCGCGCAAACTTAAGGACCTCCTGTGGAGTTCGCTTCTCCATCACACCACCCTCCTTGGACTGCGGGATTTTGGGGGACCGGTCCGGGCACGCAGTGGACTGCCGGGCGATCCAAAGAACGTCTTTTACAGAGGTTGACCAAAAGAGTCAACGCCGATCCGGGTTGTAGCGAGAAAAGCTGTGGAAAGGCGTGGGGCGCGGGTTAATCCAATGATTCGAGCTCGACCATGGCCTTGCCCAACGACAGGAACAGGTCGGAGGCAATGACCCCGCGTTCGCCGCGTTCCCGCGCCTCGATCTCCCCGGTGCGGCCGTGGAGGTAGCAGGCCACGCAGGCGGCGTCGAGCGCGGCCTCGGCGGGCGGCTCGCCGGCGGCCAGCGCCTGGGCCAGGAAGCTGGCGATGAAGCCGGTCAGCACGTCGCCGGTGCCACCCTTGGCCAGCGCCGAGCTTCCGGAGCCGTTTACCCAGACCTCACCCGCCGGGCTTGCCACCAGCGTCGGTGCGCCCTTGTGCACCAGCGTGACCCCGAGCTTTTTCGCCGTGGCGGCGCTGTGCGCAATGCGCTCCAGGGGATCGGTTGGAATCTTTTCCCCGGTCAGGCGCGCAAGCTCTCCGTCGTGCGGTGTGATGATGACGGGCGCTTTCGCCTTCTTGAGCTCCTGTGCGTGACCGGCGAACGCGGTGAGTCCATCCGCATCGATCACCATCGGCTTGGGACAGTGCGCCACGAAATCGCGCACGAATGCATCGGTGTCGTCGTTGCGACCCAGGCCGGGACCGATGGCGACGGCGTCGGCTTTCACGACGTGCGATTCGAGCTCTTCGTGAATGTCGTTCTTGATGGTTCCTTCTTTTGTCTGCGCGAGCGAGATGAAGATCACCTCGCGCAGTTGTCCCGTGGTTTGCGCGCGGATCACTTCGGGCAACGCGAGGTACAACATGCCGCAACCGCTGCGCAGGGCGGCTTCTGCCGCCAGGGCCGCCGCGCCGCGATAACGCCGGCTGCCGGCAATGAGAAGCACGGTGCCGGCCTTGTACTTGTGGATGTCGGGTGGACGCGCGGTGAGTTTTTCTTTGGCTGCTTCTCGTCCCAGATAGAACACGCTGTCCGCGTGTTTCTCGACGATCTTCTTCGGAAAGCCGATGTCGATGACTTCGATCTGTCCGGCGTGTGCACGACCCGGATGGAAGAGGAGCCCCGTCTTGGCCGCACCGATGGTGGCCGTGAGATCGGCGCGCACCGCTTCACCTTCAATGGCGCCGGTGGTGCCGTTCACTCCCGACGGAATATCGATGCTCAACACGGGAATGTTGTGCTTGCGCGCGGCCGTGTTGACGAGCTCGATCATGCGCGCTGCCTTGCCGCGCGGCGCACCGGAGAAGCCGGTGCCGAAAATGGAGTCCACCACGATGGTGGCGCCGCGCACGTCTTCGGCCGCGCGCTCCGGCCATTTGGGCGTCAGAGCGTTGAATTCGGTCAGCCCGGAACGATCGACGATGCGTTTGTAGTTGGCGGCGGTGTCGGGTGTGCAGTCGTCTCCGGGCTTCAGGAGATGAACCGAACAGGTCCACCCCGCATCCATGAGAAGACGGGCCACCACCAGCCCGTCGCCGCCGTTGTTGCCCGGCCCCACGAAAATGGATGCGTGCCCGCTCTCCACGGCGAGCGTGCGCAGAATCGCATCCGCCACGCCACGCCCGGCGCGTTCCATGAGCTCGATGCCCGCGACGCCACCCGTGATGGTGTCGGCATCGACCTTTTGCATCTGTTCAGAGGTGAGAACTCGGTACGTCATTACCGAGCGAGAGGGTTACTTCCCGGCGTTCAACCTGTCAACGATATCCACCAGCTCGTAGATGTCGTCGATATCGTGGTCGGCTCCGCTTTCCTTGTTGCCCTTGGTATCACCGTAGCGCGCGAACACGGTGCGCATACCCAGGCCGCCGGCGCCTTTGATGTCGCGCTCCGGCCAATCTCCGACCATGATGGCCTGTGACGGGTCGAGCTTGAACGCGTCCAGCGTGCGCATGAAGGGTTTGGGCGACGGCTTGCGCTCCTGGGTGTCTTCGAACGTGGTGACGTAGTCGAACATGTGGTGGAGCTGGAGATAGCACAGGCGCAGCCACGCTTCCTTGCGCGGCGCGTCGGAGACGACACCGAGTCGGATGCCGCGTTTCATGAGCTCGATGAGCGTGACTTTCACGTGGGGGTAGAGCACGAGTGACGCCTCTTTGGCGCGGCGGTAACCCACGATTCCGGCGGCCTGAATCTTGAAATCGACGCTTCCCAAGAGGTCGGTCAGCGCGTGATCGAACACGGTCTGGAACTCGATCCCTTCGCGGTCATAGATTTCGTAGATCTTCGTCTTGATTTCGGCCGGGGGAAAGCGCAGTCCGGCATCGACCATGGCGTCGATCGCCGCATCCACCGCATTCTGCTTCATGCGCATGAAGTCGGTGAGCGTGTTGTCGAGGTCAAAGATGACAGCCTTGATCATGTTATACTCATTGTTCGTTTTGGGAACCCGCAGCGCACCGCACACAGCCTGGAGAGAGAGCGAATAGTAATGGAGAATCAGGACCAGAGCAACCCCGCCGGCCGCGACCTGTTCGTGGCCGTGAACAACTATTTTCTGCTCTTCTTCTGCGTCAGCTGCGTGCTCTCCAGCATGTTCATCCAGTCGCTGTTCATGACGGTTGGACAGTACCGCATGGGCATCGGCGTCTCCTCGCTCTTTGGAATCGTGCTCCCGGTGGCGCTTCTGCTGCGCAAGTTTCCCGGCGGCTTCACGGGCCAGATCCGTCTCTACAAGCCGCGCACACACCGCCTGATCCTGGTGATGGTGGCGACATGCGCCGCGGTGGTGCTCGTCGACCAGGTTTACGTCATCAACCAGCACTTCACGCCGGTGCCCGAGGAGTACGCGGATCAGATCCGCGAGCTCAAGCCGCAGAACGCGCTCCAGCTCGTCGTCACCGTCCTCGGTCTGTGTCTGTTGGTTCCCGTCGCGGAAGAGATGGTATTTCGCGGCATGATCCAGCGCATCTTCTCGCGCAACATGGGACCCATTCTGGGAGTACTGCTCGCGGGCGCCATTTTCGGCGCGGTACACCTGAGCGCGCACCTGCTCATCAGCATCACGTGCTTTGGATTGTTCCTCGGTTTTCTGTTCGAATCGACAGGCAATCTCGTGTATCCGATGGTCGCGCACGCCATCTTCAACACGGTGGCACTCGTCCAGCTCACCACCGATGGCAGCGTGGAAAGCGGCAATCTTCCTGTCTATCTGCGCGACGTGTGGATGGTCGTGATCGCGCTCGTCATCTTCATCTTCCTCGTCCGCAAGATCCACCAGGGCGGCTCCGAGGCCCAGCCGCTCCCCGAGACGGCCGCGGCCGAGCCCGTACCGGACTAGCTTCCGGTGAAAAAAATGAGGCCCCCCGGCGTGGGGAGCCTCTTTTCAAACCCGCGCTGCGTGGGGCGACGTCGCGCTATTTCACCGAAGTGCTGATATCTCTGCCCAGGCTGATTTCGCCGTTGTCGATTCGAATGTTGAATCCGCACTCCGGATTGTTGCACACCCATGCCTTGTACATGATGGGCGCGCCGTCACGGCCGTAGTCGGAAAGTGGCAGTAACGTTCCCTTGTTGCACTTGAGACAGCTTGTAAACGGTTTCTCCGTCATGTCCCTGCCCGCCGGAAGGAAATGGTCGGGCATCGTCACCTCCCACACGTGTTACATCGCCGCCGGCGACCCTTTTCGCCCACGCGACAACTGTAAAAAGTATCCGGTTGCCCGTTGGACGTGTCAATGTGTTTCTGTGCAACGACCTAACGCGCTGGATTGCGTGGCTCCATTCTCGCTGTGACTTCCGGCCGAGAACCTGATACTTATTTCCCATGATGCGCAGGACGGCCTTTTTCTTTGTGCTGCTGCTCGCGACCGGATGCTCGCCGGCGCGCGCGAAGATGGCGGTGTATGCGGTGGACGGGTTCGCGCGTGTGCGTCCCGATGATGCGGTGCGCGTCGCGTCTTCCATCCATATTTCTGCCGCGCGCAACGAGTACGAGCCGTTTCAAGTCGTCGTGCACGCGGGCAAGCGC
>DATNGX010000149.1:0-4719 GCA_035605755.1 Candidatus Krumholzibacteriia bacterium | reverse complement strand
GGACGGATCAGGGGGCTGTGGTGTGCAGCGCCGCGAACGACCAGTTCTTCAACTCGATGATACCGGATGGCTCCGGGGGTGCAATGATCGCCTGGAACGACAGGCGCGCGCAGCCGAACCAGGCCAACATTTTTGATGTCTACGCTCAGCGAGTGAGCGCATCAGGAATCGCGCAATGGACCGCCGACGGAGTGGCGATCACCGTCGCTGCGAACAGTCAAATCAACCCGCAGCTCGTTTCAGACGACAACGGGGGCGCGATCGTGACCTGGTACGATAACCGGAGCGGCACCAACAATGACATCTATGCGCAGCGCGTCGATGCCAACGGTGCTTCGCAGTGGACCGCCGACGGAGTGGCCGTGTGCCTGGCGGTGAAGAATCAGTTCTCGCCCACCATTGTCGAGGACGGCGCCGGAGGGGCCATCGTTGCGTGGTACGATCGTCGCAACGGCATCAACGACGATATCTATGCGCAGCACCTGAACGCAGCGGGAAACACCATCACGACCGCTGTGCCGGCATCGGGAACCCCGGCGTTGTTCGTGGGCCAACTCTACCCGAACCCGTTCTCCACGAGCGCGACTCTGGATATCGAAGCTCCCGCGGCCTCGAAGGTCGCGATCAACATCTACGACGTGGCGGGACATGTGGTGCGCACGATGCAGGTGCCGGACACGGGGGCCGGACTGCGCTCGGTGTTGTTGGATGGGCGCGACGCGCAGGGGCGATTGCTCGCGAACGGAGTCTATTTCTGTCGCGTGCGCGCAAATGGCGCGAGTATCACACGGAAGATCGTCATCGCGCGTTGACGCAAGTCGTCAAGGCGTGGATGCACGAAGGGGACCGTCTCTCGACGGTCCCCTTTTTCGTGTCAACAGATGGTCGGGGCGACAGGATTTGAACCTGCGACCACTTGCACCCCATGCAAGTGCGCTACCGGGCTGCGCCACGCCCCGACCGAATGGGAATATCAGCGAATTCTGTGAGGCCGGCTTTAGACGACGGTCTCGGCTTCGGCGTCCTCTTTGACTTCCAGCATCTCGCGGAGCTCTTCGAGCTCTTTTTTCACCGACAGCAGCACGTGACGCGCCTGCGGGTCGCTGAACGGGATCGCCATCTGCTTGATGATGGTGTCGGGGTTGCCGAAGTTCTCCTGCAGCTTCTTGCGCGCGCCGTTGATCGTGAACTTCTCCTTGTAGAGAAGATCGCGGATGGCGAGCACGGCCTTGATGTCGCGCGGGCGGTAGCTGCGATTGCCGGCACGGTTCTTCTTGGGACGCAACGAGGGAAACTCGGTCTCCCAGTATCGCAACACGTGAGGCTTCACACCGGTGAGATCGCTGACCTCGCCGATTGTGTAGTACATCTTGCCGGCGGTCGTTTTATACCTCATGCGCGTGTTTCCTTTCCACTCTGCGAGGTGCGCGTCTCCGCACGCGGCGGACGCGTCATCAGCATGGCGATGGCTTCCTTCGGGTCGTGGCCTTCGAACAGCACCCGGTGCACCATTTCGATGATCGGGAGCTCGACGCCCTTTTCGCGGCCCAGATCGACCGCGGCACGCGTCGTGCGCACGCCCTCCGCCACCATCCCCAGCTTCGACAGCGCTTCCTCGAGCTTTTCGCCGCGCCCGATCGCTTCTCCAACGCGACGGTTGCGGCTGTGCCGACTGAGACAGGTAACCACGAGGTCCCCCACACCGGCAAGCCCCGAAAACGTCTCGGGCCTCGCCCCCATGGCCGTTCCGAGCCTCGTGATCTCGGACAGGCCCCGCGTTACCAGCGCGGCTTTGGTGTTGTCGCCGCCGCCGGCCCCGTCGAGGATGCCGGCCGCAATGGCGATCGAATTCTTGAGCGACGTCGCCAGCTCCACGCCCGTGATGTCATCGTTGGTATAGATGCGAAGGTACGGCCGGCCGAAGGCCTCCTGCACGGCTTCGCATGCTCTCTTTCCGGGCCCGGCGGCGACGATCGACGTCGCCACGTGCTTGCTGACTTCTTCGGCGTGGCTGGGGCCTACCAGTGAGACGACTTTCTTCTCCGACACGCGGAGCTCGTCCACCAGGATCTCGCTCATGCGCCGGTGCGAACCCTCTTCAAGTCCCTTGCTGGCGCTTACGATGATGGCATCAGCGAGAAGCGTGTCGGTTTTTGCCACCGCTGTCGCGGTGGCTTTCATCGTATGCGACGGCACCACGAACGCAACCATCAGAGTATTCCCGACCGCCGCCGCCAGGTCGCTGGTCACCGCGATGTGGTCGGGCAACTTCACGCCGCGCAGGTAGTGCGTATTCTCGCGTGTACTCTGCGTGATCTGCGCGCGCGGTGCGTCGTGGTCCCACAGAACTACTTCGTGCTCGTTCTCGGCCAGCACGACGGCGAGCGTCGTGCCCCAGCTGCCGGCCCCGAGAACGGCGACGCGCATCAGGCCGCGTCCCGTCTGCGCGCGAGCCTCGGCTCCGTGCCCGCCGCGAGGCGTTTGATGTTGCCGCGGTGCTTCCAGATCACGACAAGCATCACCACGATGGACGCATAGAACACATCATTGGAAGAAGGCGCGAGGCCCAGCCGTTCGGCGTAGTACACCGCAACCGGCAGTGTGACCACGGCGGAAAGACTCGCGAGCGATACGATCTTCTTCAGCGCGAACACAATCGCAAAAACTGCCAGCGAACAGGCCAGGGCCCACGGCGCCAGTGCCCCGAATGCTCCCGCGGAAGTCGCGATGCCCTTGCCGCCCGAAAAACGCAGGTACGGCGAAAACAGATGCCCGAGGACGGCGCCGACGGCGGCCGCGAGCTCATGGATGGGCTCCTGCCCCGGCACATCCCACGCGCGCGCGAGCAGCACGGGGATAGTTCCCTTCGCAATGTCGAGCACGAGAACGGCCAGTGCGATCTTGCCGCCCAGGATGCGAAATGTATTCGATGCTCCCAGGTTGCCGCTGCCGTGCTCGCGCAGATCGATGCCCTTCCACGCTCCGGCCAGGTAGCTGAAGGGAATGCCGCCCACGAGGTAGCTTCCGAACAGCACCAACAACATGGTCAGTACAATCACGAAGCGACCTTTTTCTTCGCCTTGAGCCGGGCCCGGCGGGTCGGACGCGCGCGCGGCGAGTCCTTGGTGTCCTTCGCGGAGCGGCGCTCGGCCATCTCGAGACGGATGAGCGAGCCCTCGAAACCGAACACCTCACGCAGCTGATTGTTCAGAAAGCGCAGGTAGTAGCGGTTGAAGTGATTGGCGCGATTCACGAACAACGTGATTGTCGGCGGCGACACGTCGACCTGCGTCGCGTAGAAGATCTTGCCGTTGCCCCCACTGTGGAACGGCGGAGGATTCTTCGCCACGATCTTGGTGAGGACACGATTGAGCTCGGCGGTGGGAATGCGTTTCTCGCGCTCTTCCTTGATGCGCCACGCCGTCTCGATCACCTTGTCGACGCGCTGGTTCTCTTTGACCGAGATGAACAATACCGGCGCATAGTCGAGGAATCCACACTTGCGCCGGAAGTCCTTCTCGATCTGGACGTAGGTCTTGTCGCCCTTCTTGGGGAGCGCATCCCATTTGTTGAAGCACACCACCACGCCGCGCGCGGCATTGTGCGGATAGCTCGCCACCTTCACATCCTGGTTGCTCACCTCGCGCGTCGCGTCCAGCATGACAATGGCGACGTCGCAGCGCTCGATCGATTCCAGACTCTTGAGCGTGCTCAGGATATCGAGATCCGCGGAGGTCCGCGCCTTGCGGCGGATGCCGGCCGTGTCGACGAGCGTGATGCGGCGCTTGCGCCACGCGACCGCGACGTCGATGGAATCGCGCGTGGTCCCCGGTCGCGAGTCCACGATGTTCGTCTCCTCGCCCACGATCGCGTTCACCAGGCTCGATTTGCCGACGTTGGGAACGCCCGCAATGGCGAGGCGCAGGTCGGTGTGCAGTTCCTGGGTCGACGCGCGCGGCAGGAGTTTCACGATCTCGTCCAGCAGATCACCGGTGCCCTCGCCGTGGAGCGCGCTCACTTCGTGGTAGGTCTCGAAGCCCAGACGGTGAAACTCGCTCGCCAGGCCCTTGGCCACCGGGCGCTCGGCCTTGTTGGCCACCAGCAGTACCGGCAGGTGCGTCTCGCGCAGCCTGGCGGCGACATCGAAGTCCGACGGGATGAGGCCGGCTTCGGCGTCGACCACGAACAGCAGCACGTCGGCACGCGCGGCCTCCTTCAAGGCGCGCGCTTCGACCTGGTCGACCAGCGGATCGTCGATCCCGCTGAAAAGACCGCCCGTATCGATCAACTGGAAGGAGTGCCCGGTCCATTCCACCGTGCCGCGCTGAACGTCGCGCGTGACCCCCGCCGTCTTGTGCACAATGGCGCGGCGCGCGTGCGTGAGCCGGTTGAACAGGGTCGACTTGCCCACGTTGGGCCGTCCCACCACCGCGACGACAGAGGCTTTCTTCATGCTTCGGCTGCTCCTGAGGCGCTGTGCTCGCAGAGCGCGTCGATGAAAGAATCGGAAGGCGCCACCACAGGCGCGCCAATTTCGCGCGAGAGATCGTCGAGTGTCATGGCATCGATGGTGACGTTGTCATAGTTGAGACAGTTGGGAGGAATGAACGTGATACGGTCGCCGCCGGCCGACTCGCGCACGGCCTTCACGATATCGGCGCCGACCAGAAGTCCCGAGCATGTCACCGAAGCGCCGAAGAAATCGTTGCGCACCGAGAT
>DATNGX010000148.1:0-5723 GCA_035605755.1 Candidatus Krumholzibacteriia bacterium | reverse complement strand
CTCGGCCGGCCCGACCCGGACGGTGGTGGCTTCCGCCCGGGTGGCGAGTGCGATGATCAGGATGGTTGCGGCCGTGATCTTCATGACAATGTTTGCGCCTGGTTCAGGATCGCAACGACTCCCGCACATGCTGCTGGATGGCTTCCCAGTTCATGACGTCGCCGCCCTTCGCTTTCTGGATGTTGTCGGCATCGAGCTCCTCCGCGAACGAGGTCACGTTTGCGCCCATCGGGCTGGGGAGATTGGGGCTCACCAGAAACATCGCGTGCCATGCATCCACCACGCGGCCGGGGTGCGCAAAGTCCACCACATAGAAGGCGTGCGCGGACATGCCGGCGAACTTTCCGCCATCCGCCAACGACTCCACCATGCACTCGACGGAGTCGAATTTGTAGGAGCGGCCTTTGTCGCTCACGAACACCGCGCCGTAGTGCGGATTCGTGATCGTCATGCTGCAGTGTTCGCACGCGTCGGCTCCCAGCACGATCGCTGCGGGCTTCTTCGTGCAGCCGCTCACGAATACACCGCTCAGTGCGATGCACAGCAGCAACGCGGTGCCCACCTTGCACGCGGGGCAGGCGTTGTCCAGTTTGGCGTGCCGCAGAGGGCGCCTGCGCAAGCGATACTCATAGGGCACGCATGCCACTCCGAGCGTGACCGCAATCATCGCCAGCCAGCCGCCGACGGCCGGCCACGCCGTGGTGGTGAAGTTGAGCAGTTGCTTGGTCCCGAACATCGGCGGCTGATACGTCATTCCCGGCACCTTGATCGCCGCGCTGGGATCGAGCTCGTGGCCGTAGCGATATTCCCACTGATAGAAGTCGTACATGCCGATGCCGGCCAGCACGACTGCGATCGCCACCCATGCCAGCAGCAATGGGCGCCGGCGTATGAGTGCCACCAGCGCCGCCGCGGCAGCGAGCCCGATCACGAAATACTTCATGTAGCGCAGCTCCTGGATGGCGCCCGGCTCGATCCTGTGCATACCGATGTAATGGTTGAGCCCGTTGATGTTCTGCAGATCGTTGGGCGACACGCTCTCGATGCGGTCGACGTGTATCAGGAGCCCGAGCCCCTGCGGATACTGCGGTGCTTTCAGCGAGATCACCCACAGCGGGAACACAAACACGCCGAGAATCATCACCGCGACGAGCAGCATGGCGATGGTTGAAGGTTTCGAGAGTTTGTTTTTCATCTCTATGCTTCCGTTCTTGCGAATGCCGGCCGCGGACCCGGGCAGTGCCCGGGCCCGCAGCGCAGCGTCATACGTTACTTGTTGGACGAGAGCTGCACGGTCGCGTTCTTTCCAGACACCCGCACGTAGCCCGACATCTCCTGGTGGAGCGCCGAACAGAAATCCGTGCAGTAGAACGGGAACACGCCCTCGCGCGTGGGAGTCCACGCGATGGTCCGCGTCTGGCCCGGCATGATCAGAAGCTCTGAATTACCGAGTCCTTCCACCGCGAATCCGTGCGGAACATCCCAGTCCTGCTCGAGATTGGTGACGTGGAAGTACACCGTGTCGCCGAGCTTGATGCCTTCAATGTTGTCAGGCTTGAAGTGAGTGCGAATGGTGGACATGCGCACGTGCACCTCGCGACCACTGCGCTCAACCCCGGCCTCGGCCTCCGACTTGATGCCGTACGGGTGATGATTGGCGGAGAGGTCGAAATACTTCACCGAGTTCTTCGTAATGATGTCAGCCGGAATGGCCTGCGCGTAATGCGGCTCGCCGATGGTGGGGAAGTCGAGCAGCATCTCCATCTTGTTTCCCGTGATGTCGATGAGCTGCGCCGACTGCGTGAGCTCCGGCCCGGTGGGCAGATAGCGATCCTTGGTCACCTTGTTCAGCGCGATGACGTACTTGCCCCACGGCTTCATGGTGTCGCCGCCCGGAATCATGAGGTGGCCGATCGAATAGTAGACCGGAATGCGGTCCACCACTTCCCACGTGCCGAGTTTCCACTTCACAATCTCCGACGAAATGAACGCCGACGTGTACGCATAACCGTTGCCGTCGAATTCGGTGTGCAACGGTCCCAGGCCCGGGTTGGCCACTTCGCCGGCCACTACGGCGTCGTACTTGAGCACCGGAATGCCGTCGATGTCGCCGTCGAACGCTTTGGCGTCGATGGCGGCGATCATCTTGCTGAAGGAATGCACCGGGATCACCGTGGCCAGCTTGCCGCCGGCAACGATGTATTCACCGCTGGGATCGATGTCGACGCCGTGCGGTGACTTGGGCGTGGGGATGTAATAGATCATGCCCGGACAATCGGCCGGATCGAGCACCATGACTTTGTCGATGACTTCGGATTGCGCCATCATTTTGTCGTGGTCCATCCAGTTGTGGTAGTACTTGGCCGGCCACTGCTTGGCCTTGCCCTGGGCGACGTACTCTTCCGCTTTCTTCCAGTTCACCGCCGCGATGAAGTCCTTGTCGTTCTTCGACGCGTTCACTTCTAGGAGCGTGTTTGCCTTCTCCGAGTTATAGCTCGTGAAGAACGCCCAACCGTGCGAGGGCCCCTTGCCCGAGTGCGCCAGGTCGTAGTTGATGCCGGGCACCAGGATCTGGAACGCGACCGACATCTTGCCGTCGGGCGCAATCTTCACGAAGGAGATGGTGCCCTTGAATTTCTTCGCGAAATCGGCGATGTCGGCATCCTGCTGCGGAATGGGGACGCTGAACCGCGTCGAGGCCACCGCGTACTCCGAGTTCATGGTGATGAACGGCGAGCCGTGGTTGCCGCCCGAGTTCGGGATCTCGATGATCTCGTCGGTCTCGAAGCGAGAAAGATCGACGCGCGCGATACGCGGCGTGTTATTTCCGTTGATAAAGAGCCAACGTCCGTCCGCCACACCGTTGGTCTGCGAGATCTTCGGGTGGTGCGCGTCATCCCAGGGGATGAAGCCGAAGGATGTGTTGAGCATCGGCTTGGTTTCCTCGGTGTAGCCGTAGCCGTTCTCCGCATTCTGCGAGAACACCGGAATCACACGGAGCTGGCGTCCCGACGGCAACCCGTATACGGACACCTGCCCGCTGAAACCTCCCGACATGAACGCGTAGAAGTCGTCATACGAGCCGGGCGCGACATATGTCTTCTCCGCCCCGTCCGTCATGACTGTCGACGTTGGCTTCTTGGCGCATTGCGTCGAGAGCATCGCAATGCCGCCGATGACGAGTGTTAACACGGCCCACCATCTGAACCGTTTCAATGTTTGCATGTTGCTGCCTCCTTGTTTTCTCGGCGCCGGCTCACAGCCGGCGCATCGTTGACTGCTGACTTGTTACTTGGATTCACCCGCGCCATGGGCCGCGTCATCGTGCTCGTCCTCTGCGTGCGCGGGTGTGTCCGCGTCATGCTGCAGGAAGTACGCGAGAATGGATTCGGCTTCGTCGCGCGTGAGATGCTGGTTCGCCATGGGCGCGATGTACTCCGCGAGCAGTGCCTTCGCGGTGGGATCCTGCTGAATCATGTTTTCGGGATTCAGGATCTGATTGCAGATCCATTCCGGCGTGCGGCGTTTGGTAACGTCCTTGAGCGCCGGGCCGATGTAACGCTCGTCGAGCTTGTGGCATGCCGAGCACTTGGTGGTGAAGAGCTCGGCGCCTTTCATCGCGCGCGCCGCATCGAGAGATGCAACGTCGACGTGATCCACCGGACCCACACCGCGGCCCGACGTGCCTTCTGTGGCCGTTGCGGGCGGCGGCGTCGTGGTGGAAGGAGCCGTGCTCGTTGCCACCTTGTTCTGATCCGACGTGGTCAGAGGCGGCTGAATCGCGTCGCCAGGCTTCGCGGTGGACCACGAAGAATTGTTGCGGGCCCCTTCGCAACCGAAGAGACTCAGGGTGAGCAGAAGAACCATGGACGTACGATGTTGGCGAAACACGAGGGACTCCTTTCAGAGAGGTTTGATCGCGCAGCACTGCGGCGCGAGCTCGATGAGGTTTTGCTTTTCGTGCTCGTGAACGGCGAGCTCGGCAATGGTGGTGTCGCGCAGGAACGCAAGGAATGCCTCGCGCGCGCGGCTCCAACGTGTGTGCACCATGCACGGTTGGGTGTCGGAGCAGATGCCGCTCGTGAACACGCAGGCGCTCCAGCGACTGACGTCTTCAATGGACGCCATCACGTCGATGAGGCGGATCTGCGCGGCAGGGCGCGCGAGACGAAAGCCGCCGCCGAGCCCTTTGCGCGACTCGACCAGGCCGTGACGCGAAAGCTGGAGCAGAATCTTGCCGAGGTAGTTGCGCGGGGAGCCCGTGGAACGGGCGATCTCGGGAACGCCGCAGTACTCGGCTTCGGGTACCTCGGCCAACGCCACGATGGCGCGGATAGCGTGAATTCCAGACTGACTGAGCATATCGTGCCTCCTAATAGGATATTCACATATTAGGATAACAATATCCTGTTATTTGACAAGAGGCAATTTGCTCCGATTTTCACAATCTAGCTAACTACTTACTAATGATGGGCTTTTGACGTGTCAGCAGCGCTTGAATCGGCCCCGGTCGTGTCGGCCGGTACCGTCTTCGCCTTGAGTGAGGGCACGATTTCGGTGCCTTCCTTCTTATGCGACCAGGAGGAGTTGTTGCGGGGGCCTTCGCAGGCGGCAAGGGCGAGCGAGGCCAAGAGAGCGGCCACGAGATACCGGCGCATGAGCAGAGTCTCCTTATGAACGGGGTCGTCGAGCGAGCGCAGAGGATCGCTTTTTTGCGCCGCCACGTCGAGAGGGTTTCTGCGCTGTGCGCGCGCGCGGAGTCTGGACGCACCGGAGTGCTGCATCGATGCCGAGCAGATAGCTCTCGTGTCCGAAGCCGGAGATCAGCCCGCGCGCCGCGGTCGCGGTCACGGAGTGCGCGCGCTCCGGGCCGCGTGCGAACAGATTGCTCAGGTGCACTTCCACCACCGGAATGGATACGGCCCGAATCGCATCCGCGATCGCCATGCTTGTGTGCGTGTACGCACCGGGGTTCACGACGATGGCGGCGAAGCCCTGTTCCGCGGCGGCGTGAATTCCGTCGATCAGACTGCCTTCGTGGTTGCTCTGATAGGTGGCGACTTCAACGCCGCGCTCACCGGCGTACTCGACGATCATGGCGTCAATCTGTTCCAGCGTTTTGGTCCCGTAGATGGCGGGCTCCCGCGTCCCCAACAGGTTCAGACTCGGTCCGTGCATGACGAGAATCTTCACAATGGCTCCTTTGGTTTTACGCCGTCGCGGCGCGAATGAGCTCGTCTTCGGTGACGTCGGACACGATGCGGACTTCTCCCGGCGCGACCGGGAGCACGAAGGTGAGGCCGCTCGAGCGGCGCTTCTTATCATTGCCCATCGCGGACGCCAGCGCGGCGGCATCCAGTGCCGGCATGTGAACGGGAAGTCCGCTCGCGATCAGGATGGCTTTGGTTGCCTCCAGAAAATCTGAGGTAGCGACTCCGCGCTTTACCGATACGTTGAGTGCTGCCACGAGCCCGATCGAGACCGCCTCACCGTGGGAGATGGTTCCGTAGCCGGCCGCGGTTTCGATGGCGTGTCCCAGGGTGTGACCGAGATTGAGCACGCGGCGCTCGTCGCGTTCAAACGGATCCGCTTCCACGATGTGTCCCTTGATGCGAACGCACTCGCGCACCGCGCTCTCGAGGAGCGTGGGATCATTCTGCGGCGCGCCGCCCGCGGACGCCGCGCGCAGCTTCTCGAACAACGAAGGGGATCCGATGATCGCC
>DATNGX010000147.1:0-5981 GCA_035605755.1 Candidatus Krumholzibacteriia bacterium | reverse complement strand
TTCGCGCCGCGAATGATCGTGAGCAGATCGCGCTGCGCGATACGCTGCGTGAGGCGGGCTCCGACGTGACGCCCGTCATCGACAGGCAGTATTTCCAGTCCATCTATTTTCGCGAGCCCGGCGGCGTGCTCTTCGAGATTGCCACCGATCCACCCGGCTTTCAGACCGACGAAACCACAGCCGAGCTGGGTATGCATCTGAAGCTGCCGGCATGGCTCGAGACCCAGCGCGCGCGAATTGAAGCGCGCGTCACGCCGTTCAAGCTTCCGGCGTCGAACAATCCTGCACTGAAATGAAAACGCACGACGACGAGCCCGTGCTCTGGGCCGGTGCCGCGCTCGAGAAGGCGCGCGCGGGTGCCATTTTCGTGCACGGGCGCGGCGCCGATGCCCGCGACATCCTCGGCCTCGCCGCCGAAGTCGACACCGGAGATGTCGCCTTTGCGGCGCCCGACGCGGCGGGTCGCACCTGGTACCCGTACAGCTTTCTCGCTCCCATCGAAGACAACGAGCCCGGGATTTCGTCGGGGCTGCGTGTGATCGATGGGCTCGTTGGCCGTTTTGAAAGCGCGGGAATCCCGCCGGAACGAGTGCTGCTGCTCGGCTTTTCGCAAGGCGCGTGTCTCACGCTCGAGTACGCGGCGCGCCATGCGCGTCGCTATGGAGCCATTGCGGGCTTGAGTGGGGGAGTGATCGGGCCGCCCGGGACGCCGCGCGATTACGCCGGCTCATTCGATAGTACACCCGTCTTCCTCGGCTGCAGCGACATCGATCCGCACATTCCGAAAGAGCGCGTCATCGAGACAGCGCAGGTGTTCGAACGTATGCAAGCGCAGGTCACGATGCGGCTCTATCCCCGGATGGGCCACCAGGTCAACATGGACGAGCTTTCCTTCGTGCGTGTTCTGCTGCAGCGTCTGTGAGCGGACCAACACTGTCACATTAAGCGCGCGTAAAGAGAGCGCGTCTCCATAACATTTCTGGTGCTCACTCCACGCTTCTCCTCGGTGGCGAGCTTTGGCAAAGGAGTTACTTTGATTACTCCTGAACCGCAAACATCAAAACGGATGTCCACGTGCCCCATCCGCGTTCGCATCCAGACACAAAGCATCCGAGGTGATCGCATGAAACAAATTCTGGTTTTGCTCGCCACGGGCGGGCTGTGGTTCGGTATTTCATCTTGCAGCAATGCTCCGACTGATCCGGGCGCCACTGCCATGCTGGCCCACAGCGTGAACGGTGCCGCCGGTCAGATGCCTGCGTTCTACGATGACGAGGTCTTCATCGTGAACATGAAGGAGGAACCGGAGAATGCAACCGAGAACCTCGCCAAGAATCAGAGCTTGACGGAGATTTACACGACGAAGGATCTGGACGAAGAGCAGGACTTCTTTCCTGTGCTGGACGCCATCCCGGGTGACGCGTTCAATCCGCTGTGGGAGCAGATTCTGATCGTCTTCAATCCCGGCTTCGCGCCGCATCAATTCACGAACGAGGAAGACGTCGAGGCGGCGGCGGAAGGCGCCAACCCGGAGATCACTCTCATCGATACGGAAGAGATCTATCGCTGTTCGGTGGTGGCAAAGCCGTAGCTCCGCTTTGGCGCATGACATAGAGAAGGGCCGGTCCCGAGCGGGATCGACCCTTCTCATTGGTTTGCTACCCGGCCGCTGAGATTCGGCCTAGACGCTCTCGATGTTGGCCTGGATCATTTCCCACATCGCGAGGACCAGCGGACCGATCAAGCGGAGCGTCGCCACCGTCGTGATGGAGATAAATCCGGCCAACAGAGCGTATTCGACCAGATCCTGCCCCGATTCGAGCTTCAGCAGACCCTTGATGTAGTTCATAGGCCCTCCGGGGTGAATCTGTTCCAGGCGATTAGGCCGAGCGGCGCTGCTGCGCCTTGAGCTCACGCTGCTTGCGGGCATTGCGGCGCGCGAAGTACGCGACACCCAATACGACGCCGAGAGCGAGCAGGATCATGTTGACAGACATATCTGCCTCCTGGTTTTGGGCCGTCAGTCGCGAATCGGCCCGGACACTTTCTTTACTGCTGCGACTGCGACAGTGCGTGGAAGAGCTGCAACATACCCGGAGCGAGGAGTACCACGAACATTTCCGGGAAGATGCAGAACACCAACGGGAACAAAAGCTTGATCGGCGCTTTGCGCGCGCGCTCTTCGGCGCGCTGGCGGCGCTTGGTGCGCAGCGAGTCCGAATGGATGCGGAGCGCATGCGCGACGCTGGTGCCGAAACGGTCACTCTGAATCATCACGGCGACGAGCGAGCGTACGTCGTCGGAACCGGTGCGCAGCGAAAGATTGCGCAGCGCCTGCGTGCGTGACACACCGGCACGCATCTCATTGTTGACGATCATCAGGTCTTCGCTGAGCGCCGGAGAGCTGTAGCCGATTTCCTTTCCCACTTTCATGAGGGCGGCATTCAAGCCCTGGCCGGCCTCGACGCAGATGACGAGCAGGTCGAGCCCATCGGGCAGGCTCAGCGTGATGTCCATCTGGCGTTTGCTCTGGCGCGCGCGCACGTACATCATCGGGCCCAGGTAACCGAGCGCCGTGGCGGCCACCGCGATGAGAAGGAGCTGGTCGGAGCGAATATGCCGCGAGAGACCGATGAGCAGCGTGGCCAGCGCAAACGTCACGGTGCAGAGCACGCGGATGCCGACGAAAATGCGCCGCGCTTCGAGGTGGCGATAGCCCGCCTGCGCGAGCTCCCACTTGAGCGTTTCCGAAACCATCTGGGTGGGGAGCAGAAAGCCCAGCGCCGCCAGCGGCTGCAACCACCCGGGCACCGTCGAGTCGAAGATGGAGTCGTCGAGCTTCGCGGCCTCACCGGTGACGAGCGCTTCGTCCGCGTTCACCATGCGCTGCAACCGGTCGTTGATGGTGGCGTTCCGGTAGCGCAGGTTGTACACCGCGGCGACAAGCGCAAGGATCGCGAATGCGGTGAGAACCGGGATCAGTATTAATGTCGACATGGGTTGTCCTTTATACCTTGATGTCCACGATGCGACGCATGATCAGAAAGCCGGTGACCTGGAGGAACGCCGCCATCGGAATGAGATACTTGCCGGAGGGGTCGTGGGCGAGTCCCACGAGATAGTCCGGCGCGAGAACCATGATGGTGGCCGCGAGTGCCAGCGGCAACAGCATGAGAATCGCGCCCGACATACGCGCCTGCGCCGTCATGGTGCGCACGTCGCGCAGAATGCGGAAGCGGTCGCGAATGACGGCGGCGGTGCCGTCGAGAACCTCGGCGAGGTTGCCGCCGGTCTCACGCTGGAGAATGAGAGCGGTTGCGAACAGGCGCGCCTCCGTGCTGTCGACGCGCTCGGACATCATCTGCACCGCGTGCTTCATGTCGAGACCGAGACGGTTCTCTTCGAACAGCACGCGAAATTCCTTGCCCACCGGATCCGGCGCCTCTTCGGCGACGACCTGCACGGCGGCGGTGAGAGCCAGACCCGCGCGCAGGGCGCTGGTCAGCATGTCGAGAGCATCCGGGAACTGCTCCTCGAAGGCGAGCGTGCGCTTCTGTTTCTTGTAACGCACCACGAAGATGGGAATGGTGCCGGCCATCGCGCCGAGCGCCGCGCCCACAAACGGACGCTTGAGAAGCATGTCGGCGCCGAGCCACACGACCAGCCCGATCACGAGCATCATCATCACGAACGCGCCCGTCTTCATCTTGATGTCTGCCTGCACGAGCAGAATCTCGAGACGGCGCGCCCAGTTGGCGTTCTGCAGCATCCGGTTGACGAGCGGGATGTTGCTCATCTCCACGTCGCGCAGAATGGTGCTGCTCAGATTCTCTTCCGGCCGGTCGTACACCACGTCCTCGAGGCGGTCGCGGATCTTCTTGTTGGCCTGGGCGCGCGCCATCAGCACGAGGCCGGGCACGAGGATCAGCACCGCGAAGAAGATCAGCGCGCTCGGAACGACGAGGCGCAGGTCGAGGTTGTTGATTCCGAGGAAGTTCATCCTAGATCACCTGGCCCTCGCGGAAGACGGCCGGCGTGATGTTCACACCCGCCAGCTTGAGCTGGTCGGCGAACTTGGGACGAATGCCCGTCGCTTCGAAGTGACCCATGATCTTGCCATCCTCGGCCAGGCCGGTCTTGCGGAACACGAAGATGTCCTGCATGGCGACCACGTCCTGTTCCATACCGACGATTTCGCTGACCGCCATCACGCGGCGCGTACCATCCGACAGGCGCGTGGCGTGCACGACCACGTCGAGGGCGGCGCTGATCTGCTCGCGCATGACGCGGTTGGGAAGGTTGACGCCGCTCATCAGCATGAGCGTCTCGAGGCGATGCAGGGCGTCGCGCGAGCTGTTGGCGTGAATGGTGGTGAGCGAGCCGTCGTGGCCGGTGTTCATGGCCTGCAGCATGTCCATCACTTCCGCGCCGCGCACCTCACCCACGACGATGCGGTCGGGGCGCATACGGAGCGCGTTCTTCACGAGCTCGCGCTGCGTGATCTCGCCTTTGCCCTCGATGTTGGACGGGCGCGTTTCGAGGCGCACCACGTGCGGCTGCAGGAGCTGGAGCTCGGCCGCGTCTTCAATGGTAACCACGCGCTCGGAGACCGGAATGAAGGACGACATCGCGTTGAGCAGCGTCGTTTTGCCGGAGCCGGTGCCGCCGCAGATGAGCGTGTTGAGACGCGCCTTGACGATGCCCTGGAGCAGCTCGGCCATGCCGTGGCTCACGCTGCCCAGCTCGAGCAGGTCGGGCATGTTGAGCGTGCGTACGCCGAAACGGCGGATCGAGAGCACGGGGCCGTCGATGGAGAGGGGCGGGATGATCGCGTTCACGCGCGAACCATCCGCAAGGCGTGCGTCCACCATCGGCGACGATTCGTCGACACGGCGTCCGATGCGCGACACGATGCGGTCGATGATGCGCATGACGTGCTCGTCATTGTCGAACTTGGTCGGCGTCAGCTCGAGCTTGCCGAAACGTTCGATGTAAACCTGGCGATGCGTGTTGACAAGAATGTCGGCCACATCCGGATCGTGCAGGTACGGCTCGATGGGTCCGAGTCCGAAGGTCTCGTTGAGCACTTCCTCTTCGAGCGCCAGACGCTCGGCTTCCGAGAGCGGAATGCTTTCCTCGGCCAGGAGCGCCGAGATGATCTGGCGGATCTGGAAGCGCAGGCGTTCCGGTTCCACCGACTCGAGACTGGCGAGATTGATGCGCTCCACCATGCGGCGGTGAATGCGCGCCTTCAATCCCTGCGAGCGGTCGTTGAGCGACGGCGCGGGAGCGGTGGCGACATGGCCGTTGCCATTGCCATTACCATTGGTGCGCGCGCGGTGAGGATCTTTCTCCGCAGGCTCGGCCGGGCGAACATTTTCTTTGAATCGGTCTCTAAGTCCCATGACGCGTCTCCTTGGCTATGCCACCGTCTCGACCCGGTCTGTGTGTGCGGTTTCAGAATGAACGCGATCCGCGAGATCCAGGTAGCTCTTTGCCACCTTCGAGCGCGGGGCGTGCTGCACGGCGGGAACGCCGCGATCAATTCCCATGCTCATGGGCTCGTAATCGTTTGGAATGGACCAGAACACCTTGCGATCCACCATCGCCTCGACATCGTCGAGCGAAAGCCGGCTCTTCTTCTGGAAGCGGTTGAGCACGACGTGGATCTTTGCGTGGTCGATCTTGAGCCGCGTGAGGATGCCGGCAAAGCAGACGGTGTTGCGCACCGTCGGCAAATCGAGCGAGGTGAGCAGCATGATCGAATCCGACAGCTCCAGCACTTCGACGGTGCGATCGTCGAGCTGGCGTCCGATGTCGATCACGACATAATCGAACATGGTGGAGAGAATGCCCGCCAGCTCGATCATGTGCTGGCGCGTGATCTCCTCCGCCGCCTCGGGGCTGGGAGCGATGGAAAGCATGTGCACGCCCGGGACGCTGGCCACGAGCACCGAGCGCAGCTTCGACTCTTCGATCGA
>DATNGX010000146.1:0-11100 GCA_035605755.1 Candidatus Krumholzibacteriia bacterium | reverse complement strand
GGTTCACCCATTCGCCCAGATACGAATTGCCGAGAAATCCATCGTGCTGCTTGTTGGAGTACGCCGCAATGATTGTCTCGGATATCTCGCCGCCTACTTTGCACACCGGGCCGATGGAAGTTCCTGCCAAAAGCCGCGCCGCCGGATTGACGATGGTGCCGCTTCCGACATAGCACGGACCGACGATGACCGCGTTGGGCATCACGACCGCGTGATCCGCGATCACGATCGGCCCGTCACTCGCATCCAGCACCGCTCCCGCGCGCACCACGCACTTTTCGCCCAGCACGATCTGATCGGGATTGACCAGGTGCGCGCCCGGATACACGAGCGCGTCGTCGGAGAGTCCGCGCACGGACATGCGCGCAAAGTCGTCCACGATGACGTCGGAATTGAACTCGATCAGCTGCCACGGGAACGAGACGAGGCGCGCGTCGTCGACAACAATGCGCCGCAGGCTGTGCTTCTCGATGAGCTCGTCAATCTCGACCGGAACTTTTTCTTCGAAGTGATCCTGACCGATGGAGTGTTCGTCTTCGTGTCCGCCGCGCGGCGCACGCGAGGAACGCGCGCCTCCCTTCCCGGCCGCGCCCGTCGCATCCCCGTTGGCCGCAGCACGCAAGGCCTCGCACATCTGCTCGATGGCCGGCCCGGCGACTCGACGAATCAGGTATTGCGAAAGGTCTTTCGACGCCGCTGCGGGAAGATTGGCGGCCACGATATAGCCGCCCTTGACCGCGATGCTGGATTCACCCAGCGCCTTGAGCGTCCGGTCGCGCTCGTCACCCAGTGCCAGCCAGCGACCGTTCAAGAAGAGGGTGGAAGCGCCGGCCGATTCGTTGACGGGCGCGCGCGGCGTTCCCTCGCGCGTCAAAACCGCCAGGTACTCACGGCAGATGAAGGAGCGAACGCCCGCCGGCAGGCCGTCGAGAAGACGCGTGCGCAGCGTGCCGCAACCGATGCGAAGGTCGAACACCGGCCGCGTCAAGCACAGCGGCAGAAAGTTCGAGTGCTTCTTGTCCTCGAAGATGCAGATGGAAATAGACACGGCAGGAAAAAAATAATGGTGGAGCTGAACGGGATCGAACCGTCGACCTCTTGACTGCCAGTCAAGCGCTCTCCCAGCTGAGCTACAGCCCCACGCGAGCGTTAACGTACCAGAAGGCGGGGCCGGCGTCCACGCGGATTATCTGGACATCCGCTTGCTGTTGCGTTAGATAACGACGAGTGCCGGAGTGGTGAAACTGGTAGACGCAGGGGACTCAAAATCCCCCGGAGCCAAAACTCCGTGTCGGTTCGAGTCCGACCTCCGGCACCACGCTTTCCTCCCCTACGATGCCGTCTCGAGCTCTCGATTCTCCATGTAGATATAGACGTGCCAGTTCTTCGGCGGACGACGGTTCGCAAACCGGTTCTGCACGCCCCACAGCCACGTCGGTTGCGCTGGATGGCGGATCAGTCGCATTCCCGATTCGGCCGGGGTGCGTCCGCCCTTTCTGCGATTGCACGACACGCAGCACGTCACGATGTTCGCCCAGTCCGTGCGACCGCCACGCGAGCGCGGAACCACGTGATCACACGTGAGCTCGTGCGACGACGGACGCGTTCCACAGTACTGGCAGCGAAAATTATCGCGCGTGTAGATGTTGCGACGGGAGAATTTCGCTTCGCGGCGACGGAAGCGAACAAACGACGTCAGACGCACGACGGATGGGACCGGTACGCGCGTCGACACGGATCGCACTTCACGATCCGAAACTTCGATGATCTCCGCCTTCTCGAGGACGACGAGCTTCACAGCCCGCCGCCAGTTGATCACGTTCAGCGGCTCGAAGGATGCGTTTAGTAGTAGTACGTGTTCGAAGGATCTCACCCCTCGTAAAATATGGCAAAACTTGCCGGGGATGCTAGCAAACCGTTGGCGAAGCCAGCAAACCTTATCCTTCACTCCGCCGATGGGCCCTTGACCCGGCCCCGGGTGCTGTTATGGTTTCCCACGTGCGTACAGCCCCGCTTGCGCGGCACATTTTCCTTCTCGCGCTGGTTGCCCTGATTCTTTTCGCGCCCGGCGCCTGCGCCGACCGGCCGCTGCACGATTTCGTCGTCGGGCCGGGTCCATCCAATCGCGTCCTCGTCGGCCACGTGAACGGGCCCATCGGCCCGGCCACCGGTATCTACATCGATCGCCTGCTGGCGGACGCCGCCGGGCAGAACGCGTCTGGCGTGGTGCTCACCCTGGACACTCCGGGTGGTCTTTCCGACACCATGCGCGAGATCGTTCAGGCCATTCTCGCAAGCCGCGTGCCCGTCGTCACCTTCGTCTATCCCGAGGGCGCCCGCGCGGCCAGCGCCGGCGCCCTCATCGCGCTTTCGGCGCACGTCTCCGCCATGGCGCCCGGCACCAACATCGGCGCCGCGCACCCGGTGACCATCGGCGGCGGCGACAACAAAGATGACACCATGACCGAGAAGGTCACCAACGACGCGGCAGCATTTGCCCGCAGCATCGCCACACGCCGGGGCCGCAGTGTCGAGTGGGCCGAGCGCGTGGTGCGCGAAAGCATCTCATCGACGGCGGAGGAAGCGCTCGCGGCACATGTGATTGACGTCATCGCCCGCGACCCAATGGATCTTCTGAAGAAAATCAGCGGCCGCCGGCTAGACGTATTCGGCACCGAGCGCACGTTGTCGTTCGCGTCCGACGAACTCGTGGAAGCACCGCCCACATTTCGCGAGCGCTTCCTCGCCACGATCTCCGAGCCCAACATCGCCTATCTCCTGATGCTGGCCGGAATCTTCGGAATATTTTTCGAGCTGCAGCATCCGGGTGCGATTCTCCCCGGGGTGGTGGGAGGGCTTTCCATCATCACCGCTGCGTTCGCGTTTCACATGCTGCCGGTGAACGCGGCCGGTCTTGCGCTCATCGCACTCGCCCTCGTGCTGTTCATTCTCGAGGTCAAGGTGACGTCGCACGGTCTGCTTGCCGTAGGAGGCAGTATCGCCATGCTTGTCGGTTCGTTGATGCTGATTGATTCCCCGCTGCCGTTCATGCGCGTGTCGCTCGCGGTGATCATTCCGTCCGTGATCGCGACCGCGCTCTTCTTCTTGTTCGTGGTAAGCATGGCGGTGCGGATCCGCAAGCGCCGTGTCACGACGGGCCGGGAAGGGTTGCTCGGTGTTGAAGGGGTGGCGCGCGGCGCCGTCGATTCCCACGGCGGTTCTGTGTTTTTGCGCGGCGAATTCTGGAATGCCCGGAGCGACGAATCGATCGACGACGGCGCGCCGGTTGAAGTCGTGCGCGTCGACGGACTCCGGCTTCATGTGCGGCGTGCGCCGCGGTCGTCTTAAGGAGGTCATTGTGGAGTTCTCACTGATTGCAATCGTCATTATTGGTTTCATGGTCATCTTCTCGGCCATCCGCGTGCTGCGCGAATACGAGCGCGGCGTGGTGTTCCGTCTGGGACGCCTGGCGGGCGTGCGCGGCCCCGGTCTCATCATCCTGGTTCCCATCATCGACAAGATGGTGAAAGTCAGCCTGCGCGTGGTGACGATGGAGGTGGCCCCGCAGGACATCATCACGCGCGACAACGTGTCGGTGAAGGTCAACGCGGTGGTCTATTTCCGCGTTCTCCATCCCGACAAGGCGATCGTCGAGGTGGAAGACTATCTCTACGCCACCGGACAGCTGGCACAGACGACACTGCGTTCCACGTTGGGCCAGTTCGAGCTCGACCAGCTGCTCTCCGAGCGCGACACCATCAATCAGAAACTCCAGCATATCATCGATGAGGCGACGGACGCGTGGGGCATCAAGGTGTCGCTGGTGGAAGTGAAGCAGGTCGACCTTCCGGTCGAGATGCAGCGCGCCATCATGCGCCAGGCCGAAGCCGAGCGCGAGCGCCGCGCCAAGGTCATTCACGCCGACGGCGAGTTCCAGGCATCGGCCAAGCTGCGCGACGCGGCCGACGTCATCTCCCAGAACCCGACCACGCTGCAGCTGCGTTTTCTGCAGACTCTGACCGAGGTGGCGGCGGAGAAGAACTCCACGATCGTATTCCCGGTGCCGATCGACATGCTGGCTGCGTTCCTGAAGCGGACTCCCTGACGGCGGCGGCGGCGTTCACGCCATATTCCCCGGCCGCCCGGTAAAATCTGCGCGATCGCACCGCCGTCGCGACACGGGGACACCATACGGGGAACCACGAGGAAGCCCCGGTCCGGCCCGTCGATGGTACGCGCAATGCTGTTCAACCCGGCATGATCAGCCGCGTCGAGAATCGCGTTGTGGCCCGTTTTGCCGACGGGCTCACCCTGCGCGGCACCACCATCGATTTCTCCCCCATGCGCCGGATGTTCCGGATCAGCGACAACGGCGCCACCTACGAGGTCGATGTCACCAAGCTCAAGGCGCTTTTCTTCGTGCGCGACTTCGACGGCAATCCTGCGTACAGCGAGAAGAAAGGATTTTTCTCGCGGCAGAATCACGGCAAGAAGTGCATGGTGGAGTTCAAGGACGGCGAAGTGCTGTTCGGCTACACGCTGACGTACACATCGCAGGGGCTCGGGTTTTTTGTCTTCCCCGGTGATCCCGAGTGCAACAACGAAAAAGTCTTCGTTGTGCACGGCTCGACCGCGTCGGTGAAGCTGACGGCGCTCTCCGGAAGCTTTCCGCAGATGCCCCACCCGGCCTGATACGCTCTTTGACACCTCTCTGATTCCGCGCCTATGATCCGTACGCGGTGCGTGCCGCGTTCGCGATGTTGCGCTTCCTTTCAATCTTTTTCGTTGTCTGCGCCGCGGTATTGCTCGCCGCCTGCTCGAGCGACGTTCTTGATCATTACAACCTTGGCATCGATGCGCTGGAGCGGGGCGACACGGCGGCGGCGCTGACGCATCTGGAAACGGCGGCGCGCGAGCGTCCTTCGGATCCCGACATTCGCATCAATTACGGAATCGCGCTGCTGGGCGCCGGCCAGGCGCGACGCGCCGTCGCCGAGCTGGAAGCGGCCACATCCCTTGCTCCCGGGAGCGCGGTCGCCCACCTCGATCTGGCCGAGGCCTACAAGGCGGACAAGGACTACGACCAGGCGCGCACCGAATACAAGGAAGCGGTCCGGCTTTCCCCCGAGCTCGTGGAAGCGCTCTCCGGTTACGGTGAGATGCTGCTGCGCCAGGGAAAAACCGACGACGCCATCTCCCAGCTCATACGCGCCACGCGCATCAAGCCGGCGTACGCACCCGCGCAGTTTCATCTGGGCTATGCGTATCTCGCCGCCGGGCGTGCGTCCGATGCGGCGCTGTGTTTCCAGGCCGGTTTGCTGAGCGCGCCTCGTTCGGGCTATGGACGCCGCGGTCTCGGCAGCGCCTATCTCGCGCGTGACATGCCCGGCAGCGCGCTGAGTGAATTCCAGAAGGCGCTCTCCGCGGACAGCACCGATGTCGACGCCATGGTGGGCGTGGGCACGTGCGAAATCAGGTCGGGAAGCCCGCGTGCGGCCGAGCCGGTCCTGCGCCGCGCGCTGGCGCGGGCTCCCAATCATGCCGCCGCGCATCGCGAGCTGGGCGCGGCGCTGGATGCGAGCGGCGAATATGTGGAGGCGGTGGCGCAGTATCGTTTCGCCATCCAGCTCGATCCCGGCGATGTGGAGGCGTACGTGGGGCTCGGAACCGTGCTTGAAAAAGCAGGCCTGCCCACCGAAGCGGAAGAGGCACTAAAGACGGGACTCGAACACGCGCCGCGCGATGCGCGTCTTCACTACCGGCTCGGGCTCGTGTACCTCGACATGAATGACAGGAATCGCGCGCGCACGTTCATGGAAACTGCGCTCGATGAGTGCGGCGATGACAAAGCGCTGCGCGCCACGATCGAGGCCGCGCTGAAGTCCATCAAGTGAGCGTCATTTGATGGGGACGAGTCGTGCCTGCCCCATCTTCAGCTTGCCCTTGCTGATCCCCAGATCGAGACGGTAGACCTCGCCGGGACGGATCTCGAGATTGTCGAATGGAACCACCATGTCGATGGGCTCGGGCTCAAAATCTTTTCGATAGGTGATCGTGTCGCGGTTGCGAACCACGATCTTCGCGTGGTGCAGCCCGCTGTCCACATCCACGCCGAAATCAGCGAGCTCGATTTCGTTCTTGAGCTCGGTGCGGTGGCCCTTGTTGATGGTCTTGTCCATGGTGGTGTCCGCCGTGGAGTAGGCCACGCGTCCATCCACGAGAAGCTCGACCAGGATGTGATTCGATCTCACGTGCTCGTCCCAGTCCTTGCGCAAATCGATTCCGATCTTGCTGGAAAGCTGGCGATCCTTGAACACCACTTCGATTCTTCCCCGCCCCGCGGGCGCCGCATTGTTGGGCGTCGTCGTCGTGGGTGCAGGCACGAGTGCGACACTTTCCGCGGAGTCGTCAAATACAATCGATATCACCTGCTGGCGGTGAAAACGAAGCGTGCCGAAGGTGCTCTTGAACACAAGCGTGTCGCCGTCGACGCTCACCAGGCGTCCGCGCACGACCGACTGGTCGCGCAGCTTTACGACTTCCGATGAGGAAGCCGCGGGAATCATGAGGAACAACAAGGAAGCAAGACGCAGCCACCGCACCGGCATGATAAGCCCTCCATTGGAACTCGGGTGGCGGGATCATACGCGTCGTTCCGCCATGCGACAAGCAAAAGCCCGCATCGAGAACGAGGCGTAAGGACGCCCCGTATCTCGACACCTTTGGAATTCATGTGCTAGACTTAATGCACTAAAACAGACGTTCGTCCGCGACCGGACTTCCGGGGAAACGGTGCACCGCCCGGGTGTAAGGAAGCGTTCGAACACCTCACCGCGACCGTCAGACAGCTTTTGCATTTGCATCAAAGGGAGTCCATCTCTATGAAACGGTCCATTCTCATTCTCCTCGCATTGTTCGTCGTCGCCGCTCCTGCATGGGCAGCCGGTCCCTCGGCGAGCAAGCACGTAAAGGCGGAGAGCGACGGTATCACCACGCTCGCCGTCAACGTCACTTCCTCGGAAGAAGTGTACGCCGTCATCATCACCGGCGCCGCCATCGACGATGTGCGCGCGCCGCATGGATGGGTCGGCGTCGCGTCCGGCAATCACGTCATGTTCATGACCGGTGAGAACCCCGTGAAAGCGGGCAGCACCATCGCGTTCAAGATCATGACGAGCGAGCCGTCGGCCGCCCTCAAGGTCTCCTTCCGCGGCAAGGAAGACCCCATCGGCACGCCGGTGGATATTTAGTAGGAATCAGGATCCACGCCGAAAGCGGCGCGAAGATGGGGAGTCTTCGCGCCGTTTTTGTTTTTCCCTCCGCCAAACTGCAGACTTCAAACCGGCGCGCCGGCAGCCTATATTCCCTGTCGTGGCGCGTGTCTCCCTGCTTCTCCTGATTCTGGCCGCGAGCCTCCTCCGCGCCTCCACGGCGGCGGCGGAGCCGCGCGACCCCGGTGCGGTCGTGACCCGCGCCTCGGACATGCTCGCGCAGGGTGACACCACCGGCGCCATCGACCTCCTCGAGCACTCCAACCTGGATCAGCATTCCGATGCCCGCGCATACATCCTGCTCGGCAAGACCTGGCGCGAGCGCGGCACCATTGACGGGCGGCTGCGCTCGCAGCGCGTGCTCGAAGAGGGACGCACACATTTTCCCCGCGACATCGATCTCATGCTCGAGCTCGGTCGCACCTATTTTGCGCAGCGATTCTTCCCCGACGCGGTCGGCACGCTGCAGCACGCGCTCGATGTCGATCCCAAGCGTTGCGATGCGCGCTACCTGATCGGCCTCTATCATTATCGAAACTGGAAACGGCTGAATTCATACACCGACGACCTCGACATTGCGCGACGGCAGCTGCGCACCGCATGGAGCTGCGACCCCTCCAATATGGAGGCGGCGAAACTCTACCTGTATGCGCGCTACTCGCTCGCCGACACATCGGCGCGCGAAGCCGACCAGATCCTGGCGCAGTTTCCCAGAGAGGCGTGCTTCTACCTCTATCGCGGAACGCTCGCGTATGACGCGAAGCAGTACGACCTGTGCGGCCGCTATTACGAGCGCGGTCTGTCCCTGCTTCCCAAAGCCGACCGCGACATCTACGACGATCTGGCGACGGTGCTGCCCGCGAAGTCGGGCACTACGTTTCACGAGGCCACGCGCGACGAGCGCGATGTCCTGCGCCGCGGGTACTGGGTGGCTTCGGATCCCGACCCCACCACCGCCGTCAACGAGCGTCAGCTCGAGCACATCTATCGCGTGTTCGTCACCGACATGCTTTTTTCCAATGACTGGACCCAACGGCGCGGGTGGCGCACCGACCGCGGCGAAACCTTCATCAAGTACGGCCCTCCGCTCAAGGTCGAGCACACGCTGGGCGCCTCCATGGACGGCCATGTCGAAACCTGGTCGTACAACCGCGGCGGTGAGTTCCGCCAGTTCCTGTTCGTGGATGAATTCTTGAACGGCGACCCGCGCATCCCCTACGACGACGACTACGTGCTGCACAACATGCGCAACGAAGGCGAAATTTCGCAGCTCCTGTCCAACACCGCGCGCATCTCCGCGCTCCTCGACGTGACTGTCTTCCGCGACGACGACCTGCACGCCTCGCTTTACAGCGGCATGCGCGTCGACGCCGATTCGGTGGAAGCGTACGCGCTCCCGGGATCGACAAACATGTACCTGATTCGCGGCGCGCTGTTCGATTCGGTGTGGAAGCGCGACGGCAGCGAGGCCGACACGGTGTGGACGTCGCAGCTCCCGCCGCGCGCCGTTTCGGGCAATCGCGTGCTCGAGATCGTACGGCGCTTTCCGGTCGAGTTCGGTTCCTACCGCGTGGCGTGGAGCATGCAGGACGAGCACGTGCGCGTGCGCGCCCTGGCGCGCGGCGACGCGGATGCCAGCCGCTTTGCGGGCGACCAGCTGGCCTTGAGCGACGTGCTTCTGTACGACGAAACCACTCCCGGCGATCCCAGGGCGGCGGGATTCGTGGAGCGCGGAGGGCAGCGCATGCGTCCCCGCATCGGACACGTGTTCTCGCCATCGGATCCGGTGCGCTCGTACGTCGAAGTGTACGGACTGCACCTGCTCGACGGCGCCACGGAATACCAGGTGCGCTACAGCATCTACCCGTCGACGTACAACGAGACGCCGGCGTGGCGCGAGCTCCTGCACGTCACCACCGGTGCTCTTGGATTCGAGAACGACGACCCGATCATTTCACAATCGTTCACGCGCAATGCCACCACGCACAGCACCCACGAGCGCATCGCGATCGACATCGGGACACTCGATCCCGGCTACTACGAGCTGTTGGTGGAAGTGATGGACCTGAGTTCGGGCCAGCACGTGTCGCGCCACACACCGCTCACCGTGGAGCCGGGAGCGATGGGCCGGCGCTAGCTACTGCGGCGGGGTGATCGGTTTTCCGTTGGAACCGGAATCGGCGGGCTCGTCGTCCTGCTCGATGAACACCTTCACGATGAAAAAGGCGACAAAGGCGGCGATCACGGTCCACATGACGATTTCCTTGGTGAGCTGCTTCTTGCTCTTCTCTTCCGGAAGCACAAAGTCGTCGTCGGTTGAATCGGGCGGATCGGAGGCGGCCAGCGTGGCCGGTATCGAATCACGCAGGAAATGGTCGTTCGACGGTTCGGGCTGCGCGGTTGCTTGCACACGCATGTTTGTTCCGGCGCGAACCGGTCGCGGCCCGTGGGAGGGAAAGCCGGTGGACACCAGACAAAGCACGACCGTTCCGGCAATGGCGCGCCGGAAGGCACCTCGGATCGATGTGTGGATGGTCACTGTATTGAAGATAGCCGCAGGCGCACACCTTGACAATCGTCAACTGCCCCGCTACGTTTGGTCTTGCTACCAGCCTAACCAGGTGAGCGTAGCGCAAAGTGGGTCTGCTCGTGGTCGGCGGCAGGCCCCTTTGCTTTGATGTAGCCTGCCATGGCCCACAACGACACCACCAGCATGCCCGCCAGGAGGCCGATCTCCACCGGCGCCGGTGTGGACTTTCCCAGAAAGTGCGTGATCCCGAGCATCGTGCATCCGCCCGCGCACTGCAGGAACATCTTGAGCTTGCCCAGAGCGCTGGACGGGATCATGCGGCCGTGGCGCCGTGTGTTGTACGTGCGCAGCACCGTCACAGCGACCTCACGGGCCAGTGCCAGGCCCACCAGGCACCATACCGTGACCGAGTGCGCATCGGCGCCCAGCCAGAGCAGAATGACGCCGACAAGAATCTTGTCGGCGACAGGATCCAGGTGTTTTCCCAGCGAGGTCGGAGTCGAGAAGGTGCGCGCGTACCACCCGTCGAACACATCGAGCACCGAGGCTGTGATGAGGAGTGACACCGCCAGGGCTTCGTGCGTGGCGGCGACGGCGAATCCGCCCGCGACGGCGGCCAGCGCAATGCGCGCGGCGGTGAGAAAGTTCGGGACCGTGATATGTGTCGGCTTCACCGGCCACACGCTAGCACAGGAATCCGTGGACTGAAAATGGTCGCTACACGGTCATGAGCTCACATCGAAATCGCATTCTCGTGGCCGGCGTCGTGCTCGCCATTCTGGCCGTGCTCGTGCTCTCGCGCGAAACCGCGGTGGACAACCTCTTCGAGCGCGTCGACCTAGCGCCCGATACCGTGCTCACCACGCCCCGCGGCATGCCGCAGGCGCAGTTCGCGGTGAACATCGATCCCGAAACCAATGTCACGCGTGTCATCGACGTGACACCTCCCCCTCCACCCCCGCCGCCGAAGCCGGCGCCGGTGGACACTGCCCGCGTTCGCCCGGAACACACACAACCCGACCGCACACCCGATCTCGACCTGGGTGATCTGCTCGAGAAAGACCCCGGCGCCAAGGCCGGCGCGTCGTCGAGCGAGGTGGCGTCCATTCCCCCGCGCCCCGTCGAAATCACGTGGCCGGAAACGCGACAGCTCAAGCAGTGCATCGGCCAGAGCGTGAACGTGAAGATTCTGGTGTCGGAAGAAGGGCGCGTGAAGGAAGTGAAGATCGTGCCCGCGGAAATCCTGCCCGCATGCGCTGACGCCGCCCTGGCGGCGGCGCGGCACATCCGTTTCGAGCC
>DATNGX010000145.1:0-4006 GCA_035605755.1 Candidatus Krumholzibacteriia bacterium | reverse complement strand
TGCAGCGCGAGTAGAAGAAACCGTGGCGTGCAAAAACCGGCGTTGCTGCGTCGTTCCCGCACTGGGAACAGGGCGTGTGACGCGCGGGCCGTCCATGCATGGTCTCCGCAGCACGGAGCTTATCGGTGGCTTCGGATTGCATCTTCAAAAACCGCTTCGTAGGCGCGCGCCACCGGTTCCCAGGCGAACTGCTGCTGCGCGCGTGTGTGTCCGGATTCCCCCATCGCGCGACGGGTCGCGGAGTCGAGTACCAGCCGGCGGATGGCCCCGGCCAGTGCCTTCGCATCGCCGGGCTCGACAAGAACTCCGTCTTGTTCGTCGCGCACCACTTCCGGAATGGCGGTGGATCTGACCGACACCACGGCCTTGCCCGCAAGCATGGCCTCGGCCAGCACCATGCCAAAGGTTTCGTAGTACGAGTGGAACACGAACAGGTCCGCAAGGGCCCAGTATCGGGCCATGTCGTCCTCGGGTACGAACCCGAGCAGACGGACTTTATCCTGAAGCCCCGACTCGTGGATAGCCGCTTCCAACCGCGGGCGGTCCGGACCGGTGCCGGCGATCAGAAGCACACACGGCAAATCCTTCAAATGAGTCATGGCCTCGATGATCACGTCGACGCCTTTGTAGATGCTGAGCCTCTGCAGCGCAAAGAGTACGAACGCATCGCGCTCGAGTCCCAATTGGCTGCGCAACTGGTCAGTATTCGCCGGCGCGGCGCGGTAATCCTGGGCTCCGCTCCCGACCACGATTCCGCCTCCACGTTTGCCGAGCAATGCGGTCCGCGAATAATCCGAAATGAACGTCGTCGCGTCTGCCGCGCGGGAGACGTGACGGACGTAGAACTTCCAACCCGGGAGCGTCGCGGGTCCCGGAAGGTCGCGCCCGACCAGACTCAGCACCATCGGAATGTGGAAGCGGCGCCGGGCCGCCAATCCCGCCAGGCCCATCGGGATCGCATAGAAAACGCTCAGCACGTCGGGCCCGAAGGCGCGGGTTTCCTTCGCCACCGCGGACACGGCCGCCAGATCAAAAGGCGGCACGAAGCCCTGGTGGAACCGGCGCCCCCGGATCGTGTCGCCGCGGATTCCTTCGTCGTAGCGCGAAACTGTAAAGGGAAGCGATCCCATCAGTGCTGCTGCCGGCTCGCGCACGGCTGCCGCCGGCGTGTGTGGCGCCACCAGATGAATCGTGTGCCGTCGACTCAGTCGCGAGAACACTTCGAGAAGGAGACGCTCGGCGCCGCCCCATGCGGGAAGAAATGTGGGTGTCACGACCAGAATGCGCATGTCAGCGGGGGGTGCGCACGGCCGTCGCCGCTTCAACCAGATCCGCGCGCCAGGAGCGGTGGGCGAGAGCGTCGTATGCGACGATCGCCCCCGCGTAGGCGATGGTTCCGGCGATTCCCAACGCGACGAGGCTTGCCATTGACGGTCGGTCCAGGGCGGGGAGCAAACGCAATGTGGCGATCGCGGCGTAGGCAATCGCACCGGCCGCCAGCGGAACCACGAGCGCTTCGACCACGTCACGCGCGGCGACCGCGCATTCCTTCGCCGCTCGTTGCACGGCATACAGGTTGGTCGCGAGCGCATAGGTGGTGACGGCGGCAGCGATGCCCGCGACCCCCCAGGCCCGGGTCATGGGATAAACCACAGCAGCGAAGACGATCACTTGCGTCGCTTGAATCATGGTGCGGATGCGCGGTCGACCAATGGCGAGAAACACCGAGCCGGTGGTTGCACCGAACGATCGCAGGAGTCCGTAGGCGGCGAGGAGCCGGATTAGAGGAACCGACGCTTCCCATCGTGTCCCGAGGAACACCTTGACCAGGCCATCAGCGAGCGCCGCGATCATCACCGCCGCGGGAACAGAAAACAGCGCCGACAAGCGGAGACTCCTCAGGTAGAGACGGGCGAGACGAGCGCTGTCGTCCTGGACATTCGCGTAGACAGGAAACATCACGCTCGAGATGACGTGCGTCACGGCGGTCGCCGGCAGATTGGATACCTTGAAGGCAAGGTTGTAGATCCCCAACGAGGCGGCACCCATGAATCGCCCGACGAGCACTTTGTCGCCTTGCGTCAAAAAGTAGACGAGAATGCTGGAAGCGGTGACCCATTTGCCGTAGCCGAAGAGCGAGCGGACGGTTGCACGATCGAGCAGGAGGCGGGGACGTCGCGGCTCCGCGACGTATGAAAGAATCGCTCGCGCCGCCGCGCCGGCAATCCAGCCGTAGGCCAGAGCCCACACGTTCTTGAGCGTCACGGCCAGGCAAACGGTAACGACGAACTCAATGACATCGCCGCCGCTGAGGTAGAGCGCCTGACGGCGAAAATCAAGCCGCCTCTGAAAAAGAACGACGGCAATGTTGGTGAGACCGTCGAGCACCAACACCACGCTGACCACTCGGAGGACGGGCTCGACCCGTGCGTCGTGGAAAAAGCTTGCGACAATCCCTGCGCCAATCGCGAGCAGTGCCGTCATCGCCACGTTCCGGATCAACAGGATGGTCCAGGCGGTGTCGAGCACGGTGTCCGAGGCGTCACGCCGCTGGACCACCGCCTGCTGCACGCCCAGTTCCGTGAACACTCGCACGAGCGTCACGGCCAGTGCCGCCATGCCGAGCACACCCATGTCGGTGGGAGCAACATTGCGCGCGACGATGATGAGCCGGAGGAAAGCGAGCAGCTGACGGAGGCCGTACTGGGCGCTGACCCACGCTCCGCCACGCACGATCTTGCCACGCAGGCTGGCGCGTTGGCTCGAGGTCGGAGTTGGATTCATGGCGTGCATGGGGGGAAATGATCGAACGGCCGGGCACTAACTAAAAAGAAAAAAACCCTCCGGCCCTGGTTGGTCGAGGGCCGGAGGGTGAAACGACCTACTATCGCATTTCATGGTGCCGAAGGGGGGACTCGAACCCCCACGAGGTTGCCCTCACTGCGCCCTGAACGCAGCGCGTCTACCAGTTCCACCACTTCGGCCCTGATGAAAAAACTCCAGCAGGCTTGGCAGCTAAAAAGGAGATCGACAAAGGCAAAGCCAAGAGCCAGTTGCCGGCACCTTTCAGCGACCGGCAGAGTAGTCCATCATGGTGGAAAAGTCAATTGAAAGGGACCCCGAGCCGGGACTCTTTCGCATCTACAAGATATTGTGTGGTCGGAGCTTAGCCAATACCATCGCCAGCCGGCTGGCGACCGGCGGCCGATATACCGGACTAAATAAGGTAAAAACTAACTTGTTTCTCATTTGCCAGTTGCCTCAACCGGCGCTGCACCCGTAGGCTCGCCGCGAAAGCCCATGAAAGTCGTCGTTCAAAACAAAAAAGCCCGCCACGATTTCGCCATTCTCGAGACGATCGAAGCGGGCATTGCACTGCGCGGCACCGAGGTGAAATCGCTGCGTGAAGGACGCGCGAATCTGCGCGACTCGTACGCGCTTCTCGAAGGCGGCGAAGTGCTGCTGCGCGGGCTTCAGATCATGCCTTATTCGCATACGTCCGACCGTGCGATCGACCCCATGCGCGATCGAAAACTGCTCCTGAACCGCGAAGAGATCCGCAAGCTGAGTATCAAGATCAACGAGAAGGGGATGACGCTGGTGGCGCTCAAGGTCTACTTCACCGAGCGCGGCATTGCGAAGGTGGAGCTCGGCCTGGCCAAGGGCAAGAGGCTCTACGACAAGCGCGAAGCGATCGCCGAGCGCGACAGCCGCCGCGATGTGGACCGCGCCATGAAGCGGGCCCGGCAGGGAGAATAGACGGCCGAAAGGCCGTCATGGACCATCTTCCAAGGCCTTTGTTATGGTCGCGGCGAATCCCATGCAACGCGGTTTCATCATCTCTCTGCTTGCTGCACTGAGCATCTGCGTGTCGTTCGCGCCATCATTCGCCGACGATACCGCCGAAGTTCTTTACGACGACGGCCGGCCGGCCGAGACGGTGCCGCTTGTGCGCGTTTCGGGCGACGATGACGTGTGGTTTCTGCGCGCCAATGATGTGGCGCGG
>DATNGX010000144.1:0-3801 GCA_035605755.1 Candidatus Krumholzibacteriia bacterium | reverse complement strand
CCACGCGCAGCGCACGATCTTCATCCGTCGCGAACAGGTTGGTCATGGCCGGGACACGAATGATGAGCAACGAAAACGGATTGTGATAACGCTCCGCGCGCGACATCTCGGCGTCGAGAATGCGCGCCAGGCGCCGGCTGTTCCCCGCGATCATGTCATCGTAGGAAGGCCTGTCGTCACTCACACCGCTGGCCAGTGCACGCGCGGCCGGCCACGCCATCGCCAGCACCTGTTCGATCACGGTTTCGTCGTGGGACGAGAACGACGCCTCTTCCACCGCGCTCTGCGCGCGCCGGTCGTACGCGATCACGCCTGCCATGAGGTGCTCTCCGCTCTGGAACGGCACCGCCAGGACCGAGCGCACCGGATGCGTCGCGTCGCCGGTGCGCGGCCCGAACTCGAGGCGCGAGAGGTGATACGGCGCCCGTTTCTTCTCCAGCTTGACGAAGCGTTCCGCGTCTTCTTCGCGCCATTTGTCGTCGTCGCGTCCCGCGCCCACGTAGGACGCCAGCGTCCAGCGCTGATCGCTCGCGCCGCGCAGTCGCACCGAAACACGCTCGCACTCGAGCGCATCCGCGAGCACACGCGACACAACGTCGGCCAGGTCGCCCAGCGTGCGACAGCCCAGGAACGCGGGTGCCGCGTCGGATATCTTCACCAGGGAAGACAATTCGCTGCGCAGGCGCCGCTCGCGTCGCTCATTGCCGATGAAACGCGCGAGCTCGAGCGCCACCGATTCCTTGACGGCGAGAAACTCGTCCAGGCGATGCCGCTCGCTGAATTCCACCAGGGCGACACCGAGGGTTTCGGTGAGCACCAGGGGCGCGTAAACGAACGATGATGCGAACGCGCCGCTCTGCGGGTCGACCGGCTCGGTGAGCACAATGGTGCGGCGTTCCAGATAGGCGCGCGCCAGAGCGCCCTTGCCGATGCGAATGAATTCCGGCGAGCTCGAGAGCCGCCGGTTCGAGCCGCCGAGCACGAGCCACTCGCCCGATTGCGTGCTCACGAACACCTCCACCGATTCCGCACCCGTGATCTTCGCCACCAGCGTGGAAAGCAGCGCAAACTTCTCCGACGTCGAGCCGGAGCGCTCGGAGAGCTCGCCCAGTGACTGGCGCAGGACCATCTCGTCCTTGCGCAGGTGAGCTTCCTCAAGACGAACCGAATCCGCGAGCACGCGCGCCATGCGGTGGCTGAATTTTTCCAGCGTTTCCAGGTCGCTGACCGTCAGCTCGCGACCGTTGCCGTTGCCGGTGGTGGAGACATTGAGCACGCCGAGCAACGTGTCGCCGTCAATCAGCGGCACCGAGCACGCCGATGTGATGCGCGCGCGGTCGCGCTCGCCCGGATACGGAGCGGGCTGCCGGATCAGTTTGCCCTTGCGCTCTTTTGCCACCGTGCCCGATATGCCTTCGCCAAGCTTCTGTCGCGTGTTGCGGATCACGCGTTCGGAAAGACCGGTGGCGTGCGCGATGTAGAGCTCGCCCGCGTCGTGCGAGTACATCATGATGGAACCGTTGGCCGCGTGCGTCTCCTCCACGGCGAGATCGAGCAGGAGCTTGAGCAGACGCGAACGGTCGAACAGGCGTTCGAATCCGGCCAGCGCCTCGTCCAGTGCATGCGACGCGGGTAGGCGCGCGGGAGCGCGCTCGTCTGTCGCCGGCGCAGGTTTGGTTGGTGGTGATGATACGTGGGGAACGAATCGCTTGAGCGCTTCGGCGTGGGTGAGAAGCGTTACATCGCCCAGGGCCTCGATCTCGGCTGCAAACGTCGCGCGGTCTTCGACAACCACATGGTCGACGGGAAGCAACGACGCGAGGTTTCCGGGGTCCTTGAGGGCGGGAATGTGCAGGATCTCGGCGATCTCGACCGCCACGGCGGCCGGATTCCGGTCGTAGACGAACGCGATCTCGACGTCGCGCAGCTTGTGAAGCTCCGCGAGGACGAACAGATCGGCCTCCGACCCGCCCAGGATACCGGCCTTTAGACGCTTTGATGCCATGCAGTTATGCGCGGTGGTTCAAGCAATACAGAACCTCCCTCTCGCGGCCGCGACAGGGATGGCGGTCAATGAAGAGCAAATCGCGCACCATGATTCCACGTGGCGCCGCATCGCGGCGCAAAGTGCTGGGAAAGAACTGCCGGCTAGTCGAGGCGCTTCTTCAGGTCTTGAAGAAACTGAAGAGCCTGGATCGGCGTGGTGGAATTCGGATCGAACTCGCGCAGTGCCGCACGGAGCTCGTCGTTGGCGTGGTCGACTTTCGCTCCGGCGTTGAAGAGGTTCATCTGGTCCCGCTCGACCGGGTCGAGACTGCGGGAAACCAGATCGCGTCTGAGCTCGAGTGACTGCAGAATTTCTTCCGCGCGCTTGATCACGAGCGCCGGAAGCCCCGCTACTTTCGCGGCGTGAATACCGAAGCTGCGATCGCTGGTGCCGGGGACGATCTTGCGCAGGAAGACGATCCCGCCTTCCCATTCCCGGATCGCAATCTTGAGGTTCACGAGGCGCGGATACGTGCTCTTGAGCTGGGTGAGCTCGTGGAAGTGGGTGGCGAAGAGCGTGCGCGGTCGCGCCACCACTCCCTGCAGCAGGTACTCGGTCACCGCCCACGCAATGGCAAGCCCGTCGTATGTCGAGGTGCCGCGCCCCACTTCGTCGAGGATGACGAGCGAGCGGCCGGTCATGTGATGAAGGATGTTCGCGGTCTCGTTCATTTCCACGAGGAAGGTGGACTCGCCGCGACTCAAGCGATCGCTCGCTCCCACGCGCGTGAAGATGCGATCCACCATGCCGATGCGCGCGCGCTCGGCGGGCACGAACGAGCCCATCTGCGCCATCAGCACGATCAGCGCCGTCTGCCGCAGGAACGTGCTCTTGCCCGACATGTTGGGCCCGGTGATCAAACCGAACTGCCGGCGCTCCGGGTCGAGCAGCACGTCGTTGGCCACGAACGGCTCGGTCACCACGCGCTCCAGGACCGCATGGCGTCCGCCCACGATCTCGAGCGTCATCGAATCATCCACCACCGGGCGGCGGTAGCCGTGCGCGCGCGCCACCATGGCCAGCGACTGCGCCGCGTCGATGCGACCGATGGCACCCGCCGCACGCTGCAGCGCTTCCGCGCGCGCGGTGATGGCAGCGCACACCGCATCGTACACGCGGTTCTCTTCACGCACGCGGCGCTCTTCGGTGTGGAGAATGAGATCCTCCTTCTCCTTGAGCTCGGGTGTAAAGTAACGCTGCGCGTTGACGAGCGACTGCTTCGCCATGTAGTGCGCCGGGATGGCACCCTTGCTGGCGTTGGAGACCTCGATGAAATAGCCGAAGACTTTGTTGTAGCCGACCTTGAGCGAGGTGATACCGGTCTGTGCGCGCTCCTGCGCCTCGAGACCCGCAATCCAGCGCTTGGCTTCCTCGCTCTCGTCGATCAGCGTGTCGAGATCCGCGTCGTAACCGCGGCGGATGACGCCGCCATCGCGCAGGTGCGAGGGGGGCTCGGGGACAATGGCTCGCGCGATTATTTCACACGTTTCTTCGTGGTCGCCCAGCTCGTGCGCGGCGCTTTCGAAGAACCCCACACCGGTCCCGCGCGCTGCGTCTCGTATCGCCGGTATGTGCTCGAGAGATTCACGCAGCGCGTGGAGTTCCCGCGGTATCGCTTTGCGCGCCGCAATGCGCGAGGCGATGCGCTGGATATCCGCCACTCCGCCCAGCTCGCGTACGAACGTCTCGGCCAGGGTGGCGTCGGAATAGACACGCGCCACCGCATCGAGCCGCGCGTCGATGGCCGCCACGTC
>DATNGX010000143.1:0-2051 GCA_035605755.1 Candidatus Krumholzibacteriia bacterium | reverse complement strand
CCAGGCCTTCGAAGGCGACACCATCTCCGACACGCTGGCATCGGTACTGAAGTCGCAGCCCGACTTCACGAAACTGCCCGCGGAAACACCGCGCGCAATTCGGGATCTGCTCAAGCGCTGTCTCGAAAAAGACCCGAAGCTCCGCCTGCGTGACATGGGCGAAGCACGCATCGCCATCGATCACGCGTGCCATGGCGGGGATGAGCCGGCACCCGTGAACATTGCCGCTCCCGCCAAACGCGGACGCCGTGACCTCGTATGGGGTGCGGCACTGTTAGTGGTGGCCGCGATCGCTTTCTTCGGCGCCAAACAGATGCGACCCGAGTCGCCGCAGGCGCCGCTGCGGCGCTTTTTGCTCGACATGGAGGAAAGCAGCCCGAGTCCCCACGACATCACGATGGCGCTTTCGCCCGATGGCTCGCGCATTGCCTTTGCACACAACGACAAGCTCTGGGTGCGCGACCTCTCCAAAATGGACGCTGTGGAGCTGCCCGGAACCGATGATGCGGAGGTGCCGGCATGGTCGCCGGATGGCAAAGAGATCGCGTATCGATCGGGATCGACGTACCACCGCATCTCGGCGGACGGCGGAAATCCCATTACCATCAGCGCGACCTCGATTTCGTTCTCGGGCGGCGCTGCCACCTGGTGGACGGAGAGCGGGCGCATCATTTTCACGACGGGGTCCGCCACCGTCATGCAGGTGCCGGCGCTGGGCGGCGATCCCACCGAATTATTTCCGCTTCCCGACGACACGTCCGACCTCCACGAGTGCAGCGAGCTGCCGGGTGGGCGCGGCGTCCTGTTCGTGGCACATTTGAAAAGCGGCGGTCCGTGTGAGATCCGGCTGTGGGCAAACGGGACCGTCAAGTCGCTCCTGAAGAATCAGGACCAGCGTTTGTGGTGCCCGCGTTACTCATCGACGGGCCACATCCTGTATCGGCGCTCGCCCGCCAACATGGGCATCTGGGCGCTTCCGTTTTCGCTCTCGAAGCTCGAGGTCACCGGAGAACCGTTCCTGATTGCGCTGGATGGAGCCGAACCGTGCCCCGGCCCGAACGGCCTCATGGTGTACCGCCTCGGCGCCGGCCAGCCCATGCTGAGCCTTGTCATCATGAATCGCGACGGCACCATCGACTCGCACGTGAGCGAGACGTACGAGGTTGTCGGCGGACCGGCCATCGCACCCGATGGCAACCGGCTTGCGGCCGTCATCAGCGAGAGCAACAATGGTGACATCTGGGTGTTCGACCTGGCGCGCGGGACGCGCACGCGGCTCACCTTCAGTCCGGGTTGGGAAGTCGCGCCGTCGTGGTCGGCGGATGGCAAGACGATCTATTACACGTCGACTGCAACCGCGCAATTGCTGGAAACACCGGCCGACGGAAGCGGCAGCGCGCGCGTGCTGCGCAGCGGCTGGTATAGCACGCTTTCGCTGGATGGAAAGTGGATGGCATTCGAAGAGGAAGGCAAGACGACGAAGTCGGACATCTACGCGGTACCCATGCCGGCGGATAGTACGACGAAAGCGTTCCCGATTGTCGCCACCAATGCGCAGGAACGCACGCCGTATATCTCCCCTGACGGGAAATACATTGCGTACACGTCCAACGAATCGGGAAGCGAAGAAGTTTACCTGACGCGTTTTCCCCAACCCGAGGGGAAATGGCAGGTGTCGACGCACGGCGGCGCGCGGCCACACTGGGACCGCGCACGCAACGTGCTGTACTACACTTCGCCCAGGGCAATCATGGAAGTGGACTTCACCACGTCGCCCTCGATGCAGCTGGGTACGCCGCGCGAAGTGCTGGATCTGAGCAAAGCGCACGTCCTCCTGGGCCGCACGTCGAGTTTTGATTTCTTTCCGGGGGGAAAGCGCGTCGTGGTGAGCTATACCGGTGACCGGATCGTCAAGCCGCGGCTTCAGATTGCCATCGTTGAGAACTGGCCCGCCGAATTCAAATCGACTCAGACGGCGAAGAAGTAGACCTCAGGTACGTTTCGAACCATTCCACCGTTGCTTTGGTTGCGTTGTCGAGCGCTTCGCTCGC
>DATNGX010000142.1:0-3344 GCA_035605755.1 Candidatus Krumholzibacteriia bacterium | reverse complement strand
CGGCGCACGAGCTCGTCCACCAGCGATGACTTCCCCGCTCCGCCGGTGCCTGTGATTCCCAGCACGGGTGTCTTCGACTGCTTCGCACGCGCGCGAATGTCGTCGAGCTTCCCGGCCGATTGTTCCGGATAGTTTTCCGCCGCGGAGATCGTGTGCGCGATGGAGATGAAGTCGCGCTTGAGCACGCCTTCGACCGCGCCATTCAAGGACGCGCCCACCGCATAGTCGGACTTCTGCACGACATCATTGATCATGCCCTGCAGGCCGAGCGAGCGGCCGTCATCGGGCGAATAGATCCTGGTAATGCCGTACTTCTGGAGCTCGTCGATCTCGGCGGGAAGGATCACGCCACCGCCGCCCCCGAAAATCTTGATGTGGGAGGCGCCGCGCTGGTCGAGGAGATCCTTCATGAACTTGAAGTACTCCATATGACCGCCCTGGTAGGACGTCATGGCGATGGCCTGGGCGTCTTCCTGGATGGCGGCATCCACGACCTCCTGGACGCTGCGGTCGTGACCCAGGTGGATCACCTCGCAGCCGGTGGACTGGATGATGCGGCGCATGATGTTGATCGCCGCGTCGTGCCCGTCGAAGAGCGACGCCGCGGTGACAATGCGCACTTTGTGCGTTGGTTTGTAGGGCTCGGCTGCTTGCATGGGAAATCGCCTGAAGATCGGAGTTTAGCCCCTCAGACGAGGGTCCGCAAGCAAAGGCCTGATGGTGACCCCAAAGCCCCTAGAAGCCGTATTCGAAGCCGGCGTAGAACCCGGCGGCCCAGAAGCGCCGGACGACGTCTGCATCCTGGGGCTCGCCTGCGGTGGCGATATCCACGTCAAATCTCAACCGTAGAAAGATTGCGCTCGCCCTGTTGACCTGGAACGTCGTACCCCCGTCAACCAGGATGCCGACCTTGCGATACGAATCCGCGGCAATTGGATTGTACGGACCGTCAAGCTCTCCGTCGGGTCCGAGCAACTTTTGGTGAAGAACAAATTTGGGAGAGACGCCACCGCCAACGGACACCCTGAGCTCGTGATCACTGATGAGAATACGGCGGTCGGCATTGAGTATCAACGGCACCTCGAGAATCTCTTCCGACAAACGAAACATCGAGAATGCACCGGGAAGAAGCGTCGTGTTCTCTTCCGTATCGTCGAGCGTTCGCGTGCCGTAACGGATCTCCAGCCGCACGCTGAAACCTGGAGTGAAAGCCCGCGCGTAGTAACCGCCCAGATCCAGCCCGGCTCCGGAATTGGCCAGCTCGTATTCGCTGCCATGGGAAATCCCGTAGATCGTCGGCGCGGCGTACATGCCGTACGCGTTGCGATGAAATTCCTGCGCCTGTGCGACGGGTGCCGCACAAACCACCATCACCAGAACCACAGCGATGTGTTTCATGCCGGCGATGGTAGCGTCAGCCTGCGCCCTACACCATTCTTTTGTTGGTTTGCAGCACTCCTCCTATCGACCTCCGGCACAACTCCGACAATCGTTCACTTACGAAAGGAAGGTACCCAAATGCCAAGGTATGGAAGAAAAGCCAGCAGCAAGGTCAAACGAGCCATGCACGAAATGAAACGAGGCGAGCTCAAGAGCGGCCGTTCGGGAAAGAAGGTCACGAGTCGCAAACAGGCGATTGCCATCGGCCTGTCCGAAGCGCGCCGCGAAGGCGGCAAGGTGCCGAGCCGGAGCTCCAGTTCGAGCTCGCGCAGCCGTAGCAGCGGCGGCAATGGCCGGCGAAAATCGAGCAACGGCCGGCGCAGTACCTCTCGCAGTCACCGGTAGCCCGAGGGCTGGCGCGCAACGACGCGCCAGCCATACCCCCATCCCGCTCAATTGCCGACATCGTGAAGCACGGTGTAGACTCCACCTCCATGACAACGCTGCCCCCGTCTCTTGCATCGATTCGTGATGAGCTCGACGCCACCACAACGCGACTGCACGCGCTCGTCGACACCATGGATGACTCCACGTGGCGAGCACGGCCGGGTACCGACCGGTGGTCGGCGGCCGAGTGCATCGAGCATCTGAACATGACGTCGCGCGCGTACCTTCCGATTCTGCGCGACGCCCTGCGCGATGGCCGCGCGCGCGGCCTCACCCACCAGGGTGGCTCGAACCGGATGGACTTGATGGGGTGGTTTCTCGCGAAGATGCTCGAACCACCGGTCAAGCGGATGCGCGTGACGACGTCGGAGCCGTTCGCGGCGCCGCCCGTTGCGCCCAGGGCCGGCGTGGTGTCCGAGTATGAAACGCTGCAGCGCTCGTTGATCGAATTTCTCGCCGAAGGCGACGGGCTCGCGCTCTCGAAGATCAAGATTGCGTCGCCCTTCAACGCAAAAATGCGTTACAGCGTGTACTCCGCGTACCGCGTCATCGCCGCCCACCAGCGCCGCCACCTCTGGCAGGCCGAACAGGCGCGCGACGCGATGCGAGCCGTCTCTCGTTAGCGCGCATGCCCCGCTCCGCATACATCGCACTGGCTGCGTTCTGTGGGGCCACCGTATTGCTGGTGCCCCTGGCCTGGTACATCCCCGGCTTCGCACTGTGGTTTCTCTCCGCCGCGCTGACCTTTCGCCAGCCCGACCCGCGCCTGCGGCGCAATCTGGCCATTCTGCTTGGCTGCATCGCCGTGCTCGCGTTTGCGCCCATTCACACCGGGCTCGACGTACGTCACATGGCGATCGTTGCGCTCTGCTTCGCCGCGGTGGCGCTGGGGCCATCGATCATCATGTCGATCGTCGCGCCCGGCGAGCTGACCTGGCGCTTCTGGCCGCCTCATTTCTCCAAACGTGACGTCCTCTACACGGTGATTTCGGTCCCGCTGTCGTGGTACGTGATCAACGCTTATTTCTTCCATCTCAACCCCGACCTGGCCTCACACTGGGTGTTGCCGGCGAGTTACAACGTGCACGCGGTCGAGCGCCTGGTGGCGGGAATCAACTGCGTCGGCATCTGGGATGAGCTGTTCTTCGTCAATACTGTGTACGGCCTGCTGCGCGGGGTCTTCCCCGCACGCGTCGCCAACGCGGCGCAGGCAGTCGTCTACACGTCGGTTCTCTACGACATGGCGTTCACCGGACACGGCGTGTGGATCGTGTATATCTTCGCGCTCACGCAGGGCGTGATGTATGAAAAGTCGCGCGTCTTGTTGTGGGTGCTGTTGGTCCATCTCATCGTGGACCTGTGGCTGGTGCTGGCGATTCTGCAGTGGCACTATCCCGGGCATTCGCCCGGAATTTTCTGAAAACAAGGAGAGCTAGTCGGCGACGAAAAGCCGCATGCGGGCGCCGAAGCGGTTGACGCTCGTGCGCACGTTGCGCGCCATGCCGACCAACGCGGCG
>DATNGX010000141.1:0-6844 GCA_035605755.1 Candidatus Krumholzibacteriia bacterium | reverse complement strand
AATTACAATGAGGACCCCAATTCGAAGCTACTCATGCTCCGGACGACGGCCGTGGATCCCCACTTCACCTTCGTGTTGCTGCCGCTCCCGGCCGGCTTCCAGGCCAACGTGCCCGCGGTGACGCGCATCCCGATGCCCAACGGTGCACGCGTCACCATCGATTGGGCCAACGGCATGGTCGACGACGTGGTGATGCGCGATCCGTATACCCCCGGCGGCAGCGCCGCGGACGCGAGCGTGACGGCGGCGTGGAACATGGATACCGACGCGTCGCTCGGATTCGTGCGCAGGAACGGAACCCTGTTGCGCGGGTTCACGCTCGTCGATGTCACGCGCCTGACCATGAACGGCGTGCTCATCGCGGCCGTCGATGACGCTCCCGCATCGCTCGTATTCGACGGGACCGACGTGCACCTCGATCGTATCGACGCCCAGTTCCGTCTCGACGCCGGCATGTTCTCCCGCGTGCTGTTCCGCGGCAATGTGATTTCCACGCACGTGGAGGGGGACTATCGTGTGCGCACACTGCCCACGGGAGTTCGCGACACGCCGGCGGGAACCCTGCGCCTCGAGGCCTACCCGAACCCGTTCAATCCGGATGTGCGGATCACCTTCGTGAATCCGTCGCGCGACCGTGTGGTGGCAACTATCCACGACGTGGCGGGACGTCGCGTCGCGACTCTGGCGGCGCGCGTCATGGACGCGGGGTCGATTTCACTCGGCTGGGATGGACGTAACGAGGCCGGCAATGCATCGGCCAGCGGTGTGTACTTCGTGAAGGTGCGCGCCGGGACGAGCCGCGCCACCACCAAGCTGGTGCTGGTGCGCTAAGCCGAGCCGTCGAAGACAGGCTCGAGCCGGCTGAACGCGGCGCGCAGCGCGCCTTCCACTTCCGACGGGGTCCGGGCACGCGCAAAAATGAATCCCAGGTAGAGGAACCCATCCGGCAGCGGCGTGAGCACCTGGGCCGGGCGCGCGCTCACGATCACTTCGTCGACGTTTGCCACACTGGTCGCGGCGCTGATGCCGCGCATCTCCACGAAGCGGCCTTCGCGCGGGGCCTGCATCATCCACACGCCGGCAGCTTTTTCTTCGCGGGCAGGAATCTTTCCCAGCTGTCCCAGCGCGTGCAGAATGATGATCTCTTCCAGCGTGCGCCCGCCTTCGAAGCGGAGCACCTTGGAGCAGTAGCCTCCGATGGAGCGCGCGTGCGCTTCAATGGGCACGACGCGCGCGCTGTCGATACGCAGCTCGACATGAACGGGACCGTGGTCGAGCCCCATCGACGCGATGGTATCGCGCGTCACGGTTTCGATGCGCGCCTGGATATCGTGCGGGAGGCGCGACGGCGTCACATACATGGTTTCGGGAAAGTACGGACCTTCCAGCGGGTCCACCTTGTCGAAGATGGCGAGCATGTGAAACACGCCGCGGTCGACGATTCCTTCCACGGCCACTTCAGCGCCGGGAATATAGGCTTCCACCAGAACGTGGCGATTGGCGATCTCGTCGTGCGACGACGGCGACGCGTGCACCAGTGCCACCAGGCGCTCGAACGCGCCCGCAAATTCTTCCGGTGAGTTGACGCGCACGACGCCGCGGCTCGCCGCCATGGCAAGCGGTTTGAGCACCGCCGGGTAGCCGACGTCGTTCGCCACTTCGTTGGCTGCGGTGCGCGGATCCGAATCCACGGCGACCAGCCGGAAGCGGGGCACGTCGAGCCCCGCGGCACGCATGCGTTCGCGTGCGAAATACTTGTTGAGCGACGCCCGCACCGCGTCGGGCGCATGATGGGCAAGCCCCAGCGTGCTGGCGACGAGCGACGCCGCCAATACCGACGCATCGTCCACCGCAACCACGCCGTCGAAGCGCGCCGAAGCGGCCAGTTTTTTCGCCGCCGCCACCACGTCGCGCGACTGCGAGAAATTGAATGCAGGCAGATCCACCGGATGCAGGTGCGAGAGCGACGACGGCACTTCGGAGGCGAGGCTCAGATCCAGCGCCAGCCGCTGCGCCGCGCGCACGAATGCCTCCGCGCGATACGTAGCTGTCGGAATCAACATCAGGAGACGCGGTTTCATGGGCAGAAAGGTAGGAAGTCGTGCTTACTTTGACGACGGAGCGTAATAGGGATTGCGGCCCGCGGCATGATCGGTGGTATCCAGAATCTCGCCGACCTCGGGGACTTCATCGCGAATGGTGCGCTCGACGCCGTACTTGAGCGTCACGCTCACCATGCCACAGCCCTGGCAGCCACCGCCGAACTCGAGAAACACGGCATTGTTGCTGACGTCGAGAAGTGTCACTACGCCGCCGTGCGATGCCACCGCGGGATTGATGATGGTGTCGAGCACCTGCTGCACCCGGCGACGAACTTCCTCCGGCGGCAGCATGGACTCGGCCACGGCTTCGGAGATGAGCGGTTTGCCGGTGGCGAGCGCGTCGCGAATCGCCATTCCGACGAGCGGCATTTTCATTTCCCAGTCGGTGTCGCCGGAGAGCGACACGCGCGCTACATCATGGTTGATGAGCACCTCGCTCACGCCCTCGACGTCGAACAACCGGTCCACCAGGGGAGAGCCCTGCGACTGCGACCTGTCGGAGAAATGCGCGGAGCCGTTGGGAAACAGCGCCGTGCTCGACTGGAAGGTGCACTGCTCGGGATGCATCATCGACGGCGTCGCGCTGATGCGCAGCGACTGTCCGCCCGGCAGCTCGAAATTGAGACTCAACTCATCCATGGGCGCAATAATAGACGCAATTCTTCTTAAACGCCAACTCGTTCAAGGGAGCCCAACTGGCTCCCGGTAGGCTCCGCTCAGCAGAACCAGTCCTCGGTGAGGCGCGGGTTCGCGCCGCGCCGGCCGGAAACCGAGAGCGACCAGCCGGGAGCCGCGAGGGCTGCCATGCGCGCAAACACGGCATCCGCCGGTTCTTCGCTGCCGGCCGCCCGGGAAGAAATCTCGGCGAGGCGGGCCTGCAACCCGTCCATCTCCGGATCGGGATGGCTCCAGGGGTGGCTGAATCGCGTCGCATCCAGCGGACCGGCGAGTGCAGCCACATCGGGATCGCGGAGCAAGCGCGATCCCATGGGCAACAACAGACGAATCGAATACTGCACCGGGTCGATGCGATCAACCAGGCCTTCGTGGGCAACGATGGCGAAAAGTCGCGCCAGACTCTCGCGCGTCTCCCACGGCGAAAACGGCATCAACGACGGACGCAGGGCAAGACCGCGCCGTTCGAAGTAGCGAATCACCGTGATGGCGTCGGCCGCCGTGTGGCCCTTGTGCAGTCGGGCCAGCACTTCATCGTTGAACGACTCCAGCGCTGACACCACGAACAGGTTGCCGAGCGCGTGCAGCTCGTCAACCACATCGGTTTGCGCAAGCAGATGCTCGATCTTCGCCGTGTAGTCGAAGGTCAGCGCGGGATGCCGGGCGTGCATCTCGCGCGCGATGCGCAGCGAGTGCGTCGGGCCGTTCAGAAAATCTGCATCGCCGAAGGTGATGTGGCGTGCACCCAGCGCGACCACCGCGTCGATGTCGCGCAGCACCTGGGCGGCGGGGAGAGCATAGAAATGTCCGTCGTAGGCCGCGGGAATGGGGCAGTGGCCGCACGTGTGCTTGCACCCGCGTGTGGTGACGACATAAGCCGTCTGGTGACGCTCACCGTTGGAAATGAGGCGCGCGTAGCGCGCATCGGGGGCCGGTCGTCGCGGCGCCAGATCGAGCTCGCGCTCCCTCGTGCCTGCGTCACGCCGGGGCGCGCGCGTCAATGTGACCGAGCGCGCGGGGAGGCTGCCGCGGTCCTTGACCGCGTGCGCCAGGTCGAGAAGATCGCGTTCAAATTCGGCGCCCAGGCAGGTGTCGGCCAGCGCAGGAACCAGTTGGTTGCGATGAAGACCGGCATACAGCCCGAAGAAACAAATGTGCGCATCCGGATTGACGGCGCGCACGCGTTCCGCGACGCGCGTGCCCAGGCGCAGCGCTGTGTGCATCGGTGTGGAGATGGCGACCAGCGCCGCGTTCTTCACACACTCGGGATCGAAATCATTCACGGCGACATCGACGACTCGCGCCGACAAACCGGCGCGGTCGAAAACGCCCGCCGGTGTCAACACACCCAGCGGTTCGTGGCCGAGCTCGTAACACGAGACCAGTACGACGTCGCACACATTCACGGATTGCATTGGGAGACCCTGCACGGCTCCATTATACTGTGCCCGCGCGCATACGCGAGAGGGTTCTGATGGCGACCCGCGCGATTGACCGCGTGGGCACGGGCGCGGCGTCGCGCAATTGTGTATACTGCCCACGACGATAGAACCTGGGAGGTAGGGATGGCCACACAGGAAACGCACCGCATCGAACCCGCCCGACTCAAGCCCGGCGTTACCCTCGACACTCTCGCGGAGCACGCACCCGCCGTGCCGGAAGCCAGCGAGGCGCGCAAAGTCATACAGGGCCGCGCGCTCATCTTCTGGGACCCCAAACGACCCGGCGAAAAACTCGACGCTATCGATACCGATCAGATCACACCTGCCCGCGACTGCGTCTCCGAATCGCTCGATGCACTCGACAAGAACTGGAAGGAAGGCGCCTTTCGCTTCCTGATGCCCGGCTTTCGCGCGCGTGTGCACGGCGGCGAGAACTTTCTCATTGCCGGCGACCGCTTCGCCATCGGCTCCTCGCGCGAGATGAGCCCGGCCGGACTGCGCGCCATTGCCGAGGAAGCCGGGCTCGAGATGGTGGTGGTGTGCGGCGACAACATGGGCGACATATTCCGCCGCAACGCATTGAATCTGGGACTCGACGTGGTGCAGTCGCGCGAAGCCGTCAGCGACGCGCGCGACGGAGACAGGTTCGCGTACGATCCGGTCTCGCGCTCGCTCACCAACGAAACGCAGAAGAAAACCTACGAGCCGGTGCCGCTGACACCGAAAGAAGACGAGATCCGCCGCTCGGGGGGCATCTTCACCATCGGCCGGCGCGAGTTTCGCGATTCCGTGCGCAGCACTCCCGTGATCGAATGGCCCGATCCGGACACCGCGCGCACCATGACCACCACCGAGCAGATCGTATGGGCGCACCGCGTGGACAAGAAAACGCCGGTGATGAGCGGCCGCACGCTGCGCGTGTATGCCGATCTGTTGCCCGCTTCCGACGGCACCGCGCCGTTTGCCATTCATACCTTCAATCAGATCGCGGGGAACGGCACCATCTTTCCACGCCAGGCCGCGGTGGCGAACGATCACTTCGTGTTCACCGGCGCGGATGCGGACGACAAGCAGACGCGCATCGGCAAGGCGTTCGCCGCCTTGCACAGTATCGAAAAGCCGTACTACGCCACACCCGGCGACGGCATCTTCCATTTCTATTTTCCCGAACAGGGATTGATCTATCCGGGGCAGTTCATACCGGGAGCGGATTCGCACAGTCGCGCCTACGGCGCATACGGCGCGGTCGGACTCGGAGTGGGTTCCACCACGCTCGGCTTCGGATGGGCGACGGGTTATGTGTACTTCACGCCCGCCAAAGCGCGGCGCGTGGTGTTCTCCGGAAAGCTGCAGCCGTGGGTGACCGGCAAGGACGTGGTGTTGCGGCTGCTCGAGCGCTGGGGTGCGAAGCAATCGCAGGGCATGTCGGTGGAGCTCGTGGATGCGAATCACCAGCTTCCGGTGGCGTATCGCAACACCATCGCCAACATGATGGCGGAAGCGGAGGCGCAGAACGGAATCTTTGCCGCGGATGAAATCACCGCCGCGTGGTTCGCGAGCAAGGGGATGAAGTCCCTCCCGTATCCAAACCTCACGCCCGGCGCGGACGCGCACTATGACATCGACGAAGTGCTCGATCTCTCCGACGTGGTTCCGATGGTGGCGAAGCCGTACAGCCCGGGCAATGCGTTTCCCGCCGAGGACATTGCGCGCGAGCGCATCACCTTCGACAAGGCCTTCATCGGGTCGTGCACCAACGGCAGCTACGACGACCTCCTGCAGGCAGCACTCGTTGCCAAGCGCGCGCTCGAAGCAGGATTCAAGACCTCGACCGTTCCGCTCATCGTGTTTCCGGGATCGATCGGTGTGAAGCACATGATCGAACAACCCGACCAGCGTCTGGGTGGGGACTCGGTGGCGCACGTGCTGCGCGAAGTGGGAGCCCAGATCCGGCAGTCGTGGTGCGGCCCGTGCTTCGGCCAGGGGCCGGATGCGCTCACCAAGGGCCAGCGCGCCATCACGTCGTTCAACCGCAACTGGCAGAACCGCATGGGGCTGGGCGGCGAAGGCTATCTCGCCAGTCCTGCCGTGGTGATTTCGTCGGCGCTTGCCGGTTACATGGCGCCGCCGAACGAGCTCGGCATCGAGTGGAACGCGGAGTCGTTCGCGGTCTAGCCGCTCCACCTCCCATGGAATACCGCCACCTGGGCCACAGCGGCCTGCATGTTTCCGCCATCTCGCTCGGCGCGTGGGTCACCTACGGCTCGCAGGTGGGAGAAGAGGTGGCGGCCGAGTGCATGAAGGTTGCCCTCGACAACGGCGTGAATTTCTTCGACAACGCGGAAGCGTACGCGTCCGGTCGCGCCGAGACAGTCATGGGCAACGTGATCCGCAAGCTCGGGTGGCATCGCTCCGATCTCGTCATCTCGACCAAATTGTTCTGGGGCGGCAAAGGTCCGAAACGCGGACCCAACGACGTCGGGCTCTCGCGCAAGCGCATCATCGAAGGCACCGACGCATCGCTTCAGCGGCTGCAGCTCGATCACGTCGATCTTCTGTACTGCCATCGTCCCGACCCCGACACACCCATCGAAGAAACCGTGCGCGCGATGAACCACGTGCTCA
>DATNGX010000140.1:0-2519 GCA_035605755.1 Candidatus Krumholzibacteriia bacterium | reverse complement strand
ACCTTGATGAGGTCGGCCGCGCTGGTGGTGACTTCGTCACGCGTCACGCTGATCTGGTTGGGCGTCGTCATATGCTCGTCGAAGATTTCCTTCGCGATGGACACCAGGGCCGGGTGCGCTACCCAGGTGCCGTCGTGGCCGGCACGCACTTCGCGCTCTTTGTCGGCGCGCACTTTGTTGAGCGCCGCGTTGTTGGCTTCCTCGTCGTTCTTGATGGGAATCTGCGCCGCCATGCCGCCCATGGCGTGAATGCCGCGGCGGTGGCACGTCTTGATCAAGAGGTCGACGTAGGCCTTCAAGAAATCGCGGTCCATGGTGACCTGGGCACGGTCGGGCAGCACGAATTCGGAATGATTGCGGAAGCGCTTGATGAACGAAAAAATGTAGTCCCAGCGTCCGCAGTTGAGTCCCGCCGAGTGCTCGCGCAGCTCGTAGAGAATCTCGTCCATCTCGAACGCGGCCAAAATGGTCTCGATCAACACCGTCGCGCGAATGGTGCCGCGCGGGATGCCGAGCTCTTCCTGCGCGTGGATGAACACGTCGTTCCACAGACGCGCCTCCATGTGGCTCTCCATCTTGGGCAGATAGAAATACGGTCCGGTGCCGCGCTCGATGAGCTCGTGCGCGTTGTGGAAGAAGAACAGGCCAAAGTCGAACAGGCTCGCCGGAACCACAGCCCCGCTCACGCGCATGTGGCGCTCGTCGAGATGCCAGCCGCGCGGACGCACGATGAGGGTTGCGGTCGTCGGGTTGAGGCGATAGATCTTGCCCGGGCTTTCGAACTCGATGGTGCGCCGCACGGCGTCGCGCAGGTTGGCCTGACCGGAGATGCAGTTCTCCCACGTGGGCGAATTGGAATCTTCGAAGTCCGCCATGTATGTATTGGCGCCGGAATTGAGCGCGTTGATCACCATCTTGCGATCGACAGGCCCGGTGATCTCGACACGGCGATCCATGAGATCGTGGGGAATCGCGGCCACCTTCCAGTCGCCGGCGCGAATCTCGGCGGTCTCCGCCAGAAAATCGGGGAACTGGCCCGAGTCGATTTCCCTCTGACGGATGGCGCGGAGCTTGAGGAGTTGGTCGCGGCGGGCCGTGAAGCGGCGGGCCAGCCCGGCCACGAAGCGGATGGCGTCCGGAGTCAGGATCTCGGACTCGACCGAGTCCGCCGGCCGAGTGATGGCAATGCCTTCTTCCATTATCGAAACATTGACAGGAGTGCGGGTGGATGCCATTCGGGCCTCCGAGTAGAAACCTGCGCGACGCGCCGTAGATTGATACGGGAATACCAACTGCAACGCTCATACCGTCGCCCCAATGCCTCTGGTAAAGGGTTGTCCACCGAGGTTACTTCGATGTTAGCAAAGCAGTTAGGTGGTGCGGGTGGAAGCGCCCGGAAGGCGTTGCCGGGTCCACCCATGGGCCAAATGACCCCGGTGGACGGGGCCGGTCGTCGGGGATTCCGCAGGCGTCACAGGATCGAAGGACGATGGGGAAGCCCATGCCGGGGCGGCTCAAAAGAAACACTTCGCGTAACGGTGGATTTCCCGTTGACATCGGCTTGCGAGCACGCTAATTAGCAAATCCGTCCCTGCCATGGTGGGCCGGTAGCAACGAGAGGTACTTTTTCGGGAGGGCAGCAGCGGCGATGGAACGATGTGCTTACTGCGGTGAAAAGGTCGGCGACGACGGGCTGTACGTTGACGACGAGATTTTCTGCTCGGAAGATTGCATGCGTGACTATGGGGCTGGCGAGAAGAGTGACGACGACTTCGACGATGACGACGATGATGAGGCCGACGAAAGCAACGGTCACGACGACACAAGCTACGGCGACAGTGACAGTGACGATTATTAGCTGCCGCTAGCCGTCCAGCGCCCTGGGAAAAGAAAAAGCCGTCCGGGTTCGCCCGGACGGCTTCTTTTGTTGCTTGCCGTGTCTTTGCGCGCGCTAGGCCCGAACCGGCGCCTTGCGTTCGCTCATGGGCACGTAGTCCACCTTGTCTTCGCCCTGGTAGACCTGCGTGGGACGGAAGATGCGATTGTGCCGCATCTGCTCCATCCAGTGCGCGGCCCAGCCGGCGATACGGGACACCGCAAAGATGGGGGTGCCCAGGTCGCTGGCGATGCCCAGACGGGCGTAGACGATGCCGGCGTAGAAGTCGACGTTGGGATAGATGCCGCGGGGCCCCAGCTTGTCGATGGCGTGCTTCTCGAGCTCGGCCGCGACGTCGTAAAGCGGGAACGAGCCGAACTTGTCGAAGAGGTCATGGGCCAGCTCCTGCAGGATGTTGCAGCGCGGGTCCTTCGTCTTGTAGACGCGGTGACCCATGCCCATGATCTTTTCCTTCTTCGCCACCTTCTGCTCGAACCAGGCCGCCACGCGCTCTTTGGAGCCGATGGACTCGAGCTGGTGCAGCACCGCTTCGTTGGCGCCGCCGTGGAGCGGGCCGGAGAGGCTGCCCACCGCCGCCGAGAAGGCAGCGGCTGCCTGGCACTCCGTCGACGCCACCACGCGC
>DATNGX010000139.1:0-3600 GCA_035605755.1 Candidatus Krumholzibacteriia bacterium | reverse complement strand
TCTGGGCGCCTGGCCGACGGGAGCAAAACGACTTTCGCGCGCGCGGCACGCGGACATACCGAAGCGCGTGGCGAGGCTCTGGTGTTCCTCGAGGTCGCCGAATCCGCCGCGCGGGCCGAACTCACCCGTGGTGGGCAGGGTCCAGATGCTCGCACTGTACGCGTACCCGCGGTTGTCGTTGGCGGCCGTGATGCCGAGCTGGCTCAAACTGCGATTGACGGAGGCGGTGTAGAAGAAGCGCTTCATGGGTTCGCCGGTCACGAAGAACGACGACGCAAAGCCGCCGCGATAGTATTCCTCTGCCATCTGTCTGTCACTGCCGGCCCAGAACGGCCACGACCCCTGCACGGAGCGCGCGGTCAAACTCGGTCCAATGCCCGCGCCAAAGTTGAGCGCCGGCGACGCGCAATAGCGCATCAGTCCGAAGATCAGCGTCTGCTCGGTCGAGGGAAGCGACCAGATCGACACGGTGTAGCGAAACTTGGGATCGTAGAAGAATCCACTCACCCACACGAACGTACGGTGCCAGTTGATGTCGTTGCGCGTGGCGACTTTTCGCTCGCGTCCCAGGTGGTCGGTGAAGGTCTGCTGACCCGGCATCTGGTCGAGAAAACGAAACAGGCCGTAGGCGCTGATGTTCAGGCTGCCGCGTTTCGACTTGAAGAGGTCGAAGCCCTTGGCCGGTGTGAATTCTCCCGCGATACCGTTCTTGTAGCGCGCGTCGTCGGCGTTGACGGTATCGGGCATGGCCGATTCGTCCTGCGCGAATGCGCGCTGCACGGGAGTGAGAAGCAGGATTGCGATCAGAAAGAGAAGAACCTGTTTCATGCAGAGCTCCTGTAAGTGAAAAAAAGGGGCTCGATCTTTCGATCGAGCCCCTTGTGCCGCGTTGCGAGAGCTACTTTTTCTTGGCCGTCGTCATCGGCTTGGACGCCGCGTAAGGATTGCCGCCAAGCGCATTGGAGATGTCGGTGATCACTTTCTGCGCTTTGACGCTGTTGCCGGCGTCATCGAGCGGAGGCGAAACCACCGCGATGCCGAACTTCCCCGGCGATACGGCGATGATGCCGCCGCCCACGCCGCTCTTGGCGGGAAGTCCGGTGTGGTAGAGCCACTTGCCGGTATCGTCATAGAGACCCGCCGTCGCCATCACGGCCAGCACTTCGGGAACGATGTCGGTCTTGAACACCTGCTTCTTCGTGACCGGGTTCTGGCCGCCAAAGGCGAGCGTCGCCGCCATGGTGGCCAGATCCTTCGCCGTCACTCCGATCGAGCACTGCTCGGTGTAGATGTCGACCGCGCGCATGGGCTCCGCCTTGATGTACTCGTAGGCGTACATCAGCATGCCGATGGCCTGGTTGCGCTGGTTGGTGGCCGCCTCGGAGTCGTACACGTCCTTGAGCACACCGAGCTGGCGGCCGGCGCAGTCGCTGTGCACGGCGAGAATCTTGTTCCATATCTCGTCGCGCGTCGCGCCCTGCACCATGCTCGTCGCGGTGATCGCACCCGGGTTCACCAGCGCGTTCATCTCCGGACCGCCCGCCATCTTCTTCGACTGTTCCACCGACACAATCGAGTTGAAGCGCATGCCGGTCGCGTCCACGCCGATGTTGTTGTAGATGGCGTCAGGACCCTGTTCCTGCATCACGAGCGCCATCGTGAACACCTTCGAGATGGACTGGATGGAGACTTCGGTGGTGAGGTCGCCGGCCGTGTACACCTTGCCGTCGCCCGTCACCAGCGCGACGCCGAACACGTTGGGATCCACCTTGGCGAGCGCGGGGATGTAGTCCGCGTTCTTGCCTTCGTGGGTGTCCTTGAACTTGGCGTAGGCGGCATCGACAGCAGCCTGATAGGCGTTTGCCGGCGCTGCCTTGTCCTTCGCATGGGCCGGTGTGAACGACGATACGGCGAGCGCCGCCATCGCTGCACCGGCGATCATGCCCTGTAGTGAAACGCCTTTCATGGTCTTTCTCCTTACATCAGTGTCTTCGAGAAGTTGTACTTGAACGACGCCTGAATCCTGGTGTCATCCGACGTGAAATCATCTTCGAAGTTCTCGCGCTTGCCGTACTGCAGCTCGATCCCGCACATCACGTTGGGCGTCGGATAGTACATCAGATTACCGATGGCATAATGGCCACGGTGGAACGCGCTGGCGGTCTGGCCGTTCGAGTTGTCGATGTCGATCATTGAATATCCAACTGACGTCGAGAATCTCGTGTTCCAGCTGTGATCGAGGAACGACGAGATGCCGGTTACCGGGAGCGGTACGCCTTCCACGCCGGCCGGCGATGTCTCGAGACCGATGTCCGCCGGCGCATCATTCATATAGTTCTCGACGCCTTCGCCGTAGAGGAAGGACAGGCGCAACACATCCATGTCCCCACGAAACTTGATGTTCGAGCTGAGATTGAGACCCCAGCCAGTGGCATCGCCCGACTGGTCGCCCGCTACCGCTCCGGCGTCTTCCCATTCGATGCGACGAACGATTCCCGCGAGCTCGACGTAGCCCCAGCCACGTCCCATGCGATATTCAGCCGACAGGTCGGGTACCGGGAAGTGCGGCCGCACATCGGTGACCTCGACGCGGTCGGCAAAATCACCGGCATCAGCGCTGGCACCCGGACGCTCGAGCGCGATGGTCATACGCGAGTCGCCCTGGATCGGCATGAAGCGCAGTTGAACGTTGCGGAAAAACGCCATTCCGGGCGGCCCCCAGTACTCAACCGTGTTGGGGAACACGTCGATGTCCATGAACGGGCTCCAGTACTGACCCGCGCCGACTTTTCCGAGCTCGCCGTAAGCGTGACGAAGACGGATTGTGGTCTGTCCTGCGTCGACGCCAACACCGAAAAGCTCCCATTCGAATTGTGTCTTCAAATCGCCCATGTCGGTGGGCAAAGTGGAACGCACGCCGAAACGCGTCTGGCGCACGCTGAAGTACGTATTGCCGTCGGCTCCGAACTGGTTCTCGAACGCCGGCAGTTTGGTCGTGCGCAACACATCGAACCAGGCCGGATCGACCTGATTGACGTCGTAGCCCGCGTCCATCATGACGAAGCCGTAGAACTCGAGTGACGAACTATCATCCGCTGCGGCGACGCCAACCAGGGTCGTCAGCAGCAGCAATGACAATACGACTGCTTTCATGGGTGCCTTCCTTTCAATGCATTGATGTGGGATCCGTCCGAACCTGTGGCGTACAGCGACGCCAACCTCCGTTCGACGCGGCGATCAATGCGAACGTGGCGAGCGTATGCCTTTCCGGCCGCCACGTCCAGAACCAACGCTATATATGGAGATTCCGGCGTATTCGCCGTGTTTACCAGGAATCAGCTTTTTTCCGAAGCGCGCGATCGTGATGCGATCCGCGTGGTAAGACCGCGGATGATGAGATAGGGAATCAGCGCCAGCACGCAGGCAATGATCAACGCCTGAATCGGGTAGACCCATTTGTACACGACGATTTCGTAGATCACGTCGAGAATGATGGCGATGGTAAAAATCTTGCCAATATCCTTCCAGCCGTCGCGCAAAAGAGCGCGGCGATCGTAGACGTCGTCGGCTTTCGAGACCGACCACACGTACGGCGGCCGG
>DATNGX010000138.1:0-3644 GCA_035605755.1 Candidatus Krumholzibacteriia bacterium | reverse complement strand
CTGCGGCGCAGCCGATACTCACGAGAGCGGGTGGCGCCTTCCTGTTCCAGAAGCCCGGAGTCCACCAGGGCGTCTAGATGCCGGTTGGCGGCCTGTCTGGATATCCCGTATGCTTGCGCGACTTGGCGGGCCACACTGCGAGGGTGCTCCGCCACGCAATTGAGGATGAACTCGCGAATGGACTCAGTCTGGGGACGACTCATACGCAATTGCGTTTATTCCCCGCAGGCCTTGTTTGTCAATCAATTTTGAAAACACCGGCACTCTATTGTCAACTTTGGTTACCTCGTATTGTCAACTTGGTGACGAGCTGATTGTCAACAAAAGCGGCCGATGATTGTCAACCAAACGACCTAACTGATTGAACAGTCTCCGCTCATTCTTCGAAACCATCCGCGTCGAGCACACGCTGTTCGCGCTTCCATTCGCTTATGCGACGCTCTTCCTCGTCGCCGGTGGGTGGCCGACCGCCCATGACTTCCTCTGGATCACGGTGGCCATGGTGACGGCCCGTACCGTGGGCATGGCGCTGAACCGGATCATCGACGCCCGCATCGACGCCAACAACCCGCGGACGTCCACTCGCGCCATTCCCGCCGGGCGTCTCAAGAGCTCGAAAGCCTGGGTGTTCACCGCCATCGCGACCGCGCTCTACGCGGTCGCGGTCTTCCAGCTCAACCCCGTGTGCCGCTGGCTCTGCCCCATCCCGCTGGCGGCCATGACGCTCTACCCCTACGCCAAGCGCTTCACGTCCTTCGCCCACCTCTTCCTGGGGCTCGTCTATGTGATGATCCCCGCCGGGATCTGGCTGGCCGTGACCGGCACGCTGCCGCGCACCGCGGTCATCATGGGAGTCGGCGCCGGACTGTGGGTGGCGGGATTCGATATCATCTACGCGTGCCAGGATGTCGAGGTGGATCGCCGCGAGGGGCTTCACTCCATCCCGGCGGACTTCGGCGTGGCGCGCGCACTGGGTCTCTCGTACCTCTTTCATCTGGGATTCCTGTTCTCGCTCCTGGTGATTGCGCAGATGATTCACGGCGGCCGCTGGTTCTATGGAGCGATTACCGTGTCGGCGCTTGCGATGACGTATGAGCACCGCCTCGTCAAACCCAACGATCTTTCCAAAGTGAACGCGGCGTTCTTCACGACCAATGGATTCATCAGCGTGATTCTGTTCATCATGATCGCGCTGGATCAGGTGACATGATGGCTGTGTACGCGGTCGGCATCACGGGTGGAAGCGGCGCGCCCTACGCGCTTCGTCTCTTGCGCGTGCTCCTGGATAAAGGGCACGACGTGCACCTCGTCATTTCGCCGGCGGGGGAGACCATCCTGCAGGTCGAGTCGGGGATCAGGGTGGGGAAGACGCTGCGCGAGAAAGCGGCGACCATCGCCACCGCCATCGAGACACAGCACGAAGCGCGGCTGCGCGTGTTCGATCCCATGAATCTCGCCGCACCCATCTCGAGCGGATCGTTTGCGTGCGAGGGCATGGTGATCGTGCCGTGCTCCACGGGAACGCTGGGAAGGATTGCGAACGGAATTTCAAGCAATCTGATCGAGCGTGCCGCCGACGTCTGCTTGAAGGAACGCCGTCGCCTGGTCGTGGTGCCGCGCGAAACACCGCTCAACGAGATTCATCTGCGCAACATGCTGGCGCTGCGGCAGGCAGGCGCGGACATTCTGCCCGCGATGCCGGCGTTCTATCACAAGCCGCGACATATTTCGGATCTGATCGACATGATTGTGGGGCGCGTGCTCGACCGGCTCGGCGTCGAGAACGAGCTCTTTCAGCGCTGGGGCGGGGACGCTCCGGCGGAAGATTAACGACGAGGAGGTCAACCATGCGAGCAACGAGGATTATCGGAACCATTGCACTGCTGGGCGCCGCCGTGGTGATTGCACACACCATGAGCGGCAACGCCAAAACGCAGCTCGATATGAACAAGGAAACCGTCACCAACTTCTACAAGGTCGCGTTCAACGACCACAAGCCAGCGGCAGCCGTGGAGAAGTACGTCGGCGGTTCGTACATCCAGCACAACCCGATGGTGGCTGACGGTTCATTGCCGTTCATCGATTTCGTCAATGGCTACGCGCAGAAGTTTCCGCACCTGAAAGTCGACATCAAGCGCGTGATCGCGGAAGGCGATTTCGTGGTGACACACGTCCTCATCACCACCGATGAAAAAGATCGCGGCACGGTCGCGATGGACATCTTCCGCCTCGAGGGCGGGAAGATCGTCGAGCACTGGGATGTCGTTCAGCCCATGCCCGAAAAGTCCGCCAACGAAAACGGCATGTTCTAGCAAAAAAAATCGCCCCGCGCCGCCGAAGCGACGCGAGGCGATCGTGACTCGGGTCGAGGAAGGAACTAGAGACTCCAGGCGAGACCGCCTCGCACAGACCACTGGTTCACGTCTTCGACCATATGGTACCAGCCTGAACCGACGAAGTTCATGCTCTGGGTGACGCCGATCGACGCACCCGTGCCGAGCTGGAAGCCGAACTTGGTATCACCCTCGTCGAGGTTGAGCGCTTCCTGCGACACATTCAGCATGTGGGCAGCGGCGCCGGCCGCGACGAACGGCGAGATCTTGCCCGCCGTCGGGATGTTCCATTTCACGTTGGCACCGACCGACCAGTCATGGAACGACGTCTCCGCCGAACCATCACCGTCCGACCAGTTCCAATAGTTGACGAACGGATTCACGTACAGGTTCTGCATGGGCAGACCGAAGTCCGCGTACAGACCCGCGATCCACGTGTTCATGCTCGGACCACCGTCGGTATCCGGGCTGACATAGCCCGCTTCGAGACCGACCGCGCGCAGCGGGCTCGCCGCGAACGCGCTCGTACCCATCATGGTGACGGCGCAAACGATGGCCGCCAGTACAACAACCTTCTTCATTGGAATGAACCTCCGTTATAAGGCGCGATGGGGAATCGACGTCCGCGACCCGCCATCGTTTCTGATCCCGTGACTGTCGGGACACCCGGCAATTGCAAACGCGGGGCCACCGCGCCGGCAGGGGAGAAACGGTTCACATGAAGGGTGATCCGGAATTCCCCGGCACGCGCGGACACGGCAACGCTTGCCACGCGAAAAGCAGATGGCAGGCGTATCGCAATTCGCAATCCGTCTGGTAGAGTGTGGCCGACATGCCTCCATTTGGACTCCGTGCTTTTCTCACTGATCTCGAAGTGCACCGTGACTTGAAGCGCGTTCGCGCCGAAGTCGACCCGCGCTTTGAAATTGCCGAGATCGCGCAGCGCACCGTGCGCGAACAGGGCCCGGCGCTCGTCTTCGAGCGCGTCAAGGGCTCGCCGTACCCGCTCGCCATCAACATGTTCGGCACCTTCAAGCGCATCGAGCGCGCGCTGGGGATGCATCCCGAAGCGCTGGGCGAGCGCCTGGTTCGCTTTGCGCAGGAGCTCAATCCGCCCACACCGGAAGCGTTGTGGAACGCGCGCGATTTCTTTCCGCGCCTCTTCGCGTTTCGTCCGCAGCATGTGAGCGGCGCACCGTCGCAACAAGTGGTCGAGAGCAATGCCAATATCGACGCGCTGCCGGTGATCACGTGCTGGCCCAAAGATGGCGGCCGCTTCATTACGTTTCCGCTCGTGGTGTCGCGGCATCC
>DATNGX010000137.1:0-5607 GCA_035605755.1 Candidatus Krumholzibacteriia bacterium | reverse complement strand
TTTTCGTCCCCCGCCTTCATGCCCGCGAGGCCTTCGCGGAATTCCGCGAGCAGGCTGTCGGAGTCGAGCGCCACGGAGTAATCCTTCGCGGCTTGCTTCTCTTCGGGCGTTCCGTCGGCGGCCAACGGGACATAATCGATAACGAGGTGATCGCCGGGCGCGGCGGGGCGGGACACGGTGTCGAACGCCGCCAGTCGCTCACGCAGCGATTCCACGGCCTGGTCGACGTCCTGATCGGCGATGCTACGCCGGGGAACGTCAACCGTCACCTTCTCATATCCCTGAAGTTTGACCTCGGGGCGAACGTCGATTTTGACGTCGAAGGTGACCCCGCCGTCAGCGAGCTTCACGTTCTCGAAAACCGGCTCGCCCAGCGGGTGCAGGTGCTCTTTGTCCAGCGCCTGCTCGTAGACATCCGGAAGCAGGTTTCGGACCGCATCGCTCTGGATCACGTCCGCATAGTTCTTTTGCAGGAATCCGGGCGGAACTTTGCCCTTCCGGAAGCCGGGGACGCGGATCTGGCGCGCCATCTCCTTGAGCACCGCTGCCCGTTCTTTTTCCAGTTCCTCCGCCGGGACCTGCACAGAAAGCACCCGCCGGGTCTGGCTGGGGGCGGCCACCGTCACGGTAAAGACCCGCGCCGGGCCGTGCTGATGGTGGTGGTGATGGTCGTGATCGTGACCGTCGTGGTCATGATCATGGTCGTGCGCGTGATCGTGCCCGTGGTGGTCGTGATCGTGCGCGTGTGTGTCTGTCATTTGGTTATTCCTTGGCACCCATCATGGTGCGAGAGGGGGGAGTCGAACCCCCACGAGTTTCCCCACTGGAACCTAAATCCAGCGCGTCTGCCAGTTCCGCCACTCTCGCAAGTCTTGAGAATTGGCCTGTTTATGCCGGAACCGGGACGCGAATGCTATGAATGCAACCGGTCCCGGTCAAGAAAAATGCCCGGCTCTATTTAAGATACTTCAGGACGACATCCGTATACTGGCTCGTCTTCATGCCGCTCGATGTCGACAGCGACTTGATCTCACCCGAAGTAAGGGCACTGGTGAGGGCGCTGTCCAGCCGGGACGAGGCCTTCTCGTGGCCCAGGAAGTCGAGCATCATCTGGGTCGCGGAGAGCGTCGCCAGCGGGCAGATGACACCCTTGCCCGCGTGCTTGGGCGCCGAGCCGTGAATGGGCTCGAACATGCTCACCTTGCCCGGGTGAATGTTCCCGGACGCCGCGATGCCGAGGCCGCCCGAGATGGCCGCACCCAGATCGGTGATGATGTCACCCATCATGTTACCGGTAACCGCCACGTCGAACCATTCCGGATTCTTCACCATCCACATGCACGCCGCGTCGATATACGCGTGGTCGCGCTCGACGTCCGGGTATTCCCTGCCCACTTCCTCGAACGTGCGCGTCCAGATTTCCATGGCCCCGATGGCGTTGGCCTTGTCGATCAAGGTGAGCTTCTTGCGCTTGTTGCGCTTGCGGGTGAGCTCGTACGCGTAGCGCACGGCGCGCTCGATTCCCTTGCGCGTCATCATCATGGTCGCGACGGCAACTTCGTCCGGCGTTCCCTTCTTGAAGTGTCCGCCGATGCCGATGTAGAGATCCTCGGTGTTCTCGCGCACGAACACCATGTCGATGTGCTCGGGCTTCTTGTCCTTGAGCGGGCACAGGTAATCGGCGTAGAGCTTGATGGGCCGCAGATTGATGTACATGTCGAGCTTCCAGCGGCAACCGCCGATGATGGCGCGCTCGAGAATGCCTGTTTCCACGCGCGGATCGCCGATGGCGCCGAGCAGGATGGCGTCCATCTGCTTGAACTCTTCGAGCACGCTCTGCGGCATGAGCTCGCCGCTCTTCAGATAGTGCTCGGCGCCGAACGGATAGGTGACGGTGTCGAACTGAATGCCGTCGGTTTCATTGAGCCGGCGCAACACGCGCTGCGCTTCGTCGATGACTTCCGGTCCGACGCCGTCTCCCGGAATCACTGCAATGGTTTGCATCCTGGTCGCTTCCTTCCGTTTCATTTCTGCCTGCGGTGTCGACATGTCATGCCTCCCAGCGCTTGATCAGAATGGCGATACCCTGTCCGCCGCCGATGCACGCGCTTGCGATTCCGTATTTCTGCTTGCGGGCGACGAGCTCGCGGCCGAGCGTCAGCACGAGCCGCGTGCCGGTGGCGCCGAGCGGATGCCCGAGCGCGATGGCGCCGCCGTTGACGTTTGCCTTCTCACGATCCAGACCGAGATCTTTTTCCACGGCGAGATACTGCGCCGCGAACGCCTCGTTGATTTCGAACAGATCGATGTCCTTCTGCGAAAGCCCGGTTTTTTCGAGCAGGCCCTTGATGGCGGGTGCGGGACCGATGCCCATCTCGGCCGGGTCGACACCCACCACGTGCCACGCCACGATCTCGGCCACGGGCTTCAAGCCGTCGCGCCGGGCCGCTTCGGCGCTGGCCAGCACGAGACACGCCGCGCCGTCCACCATGCCGCTGGCATTGCCGGCGGTGACGGTACCGTCTTCGCCGAACGCGGGTCTCAACTTCGCGAGGCCGTCCCTGGTGGCATTGATGAAGAAGTGATCGTCGCGCTCGATGGCGGGGCCACGCTTCTGTTCGACGGGCACGATTTCATCTTTGAATGCGCCGCCGGTGGCGGCCTTCTCGCCCAGGTGCGTGCTGCGCAGCGCGTACTCGTCCTGCGCCTCGCGCGAAATGCCGAGCCGGCGCGCGAGATTCTCGGCCGTCTGCGCCATGAGCAGTCCGCAGTAGCTGTCCTTCAGTGCCACCAGCAGCGAGTCCTCCAGGTTGCCCTGGCCCAGCTTGAGGCCGGCACGAGCGCCGCGCACCACGTGCGGCGCCTGGCTCATGTTCTCCATGCCGCCGGCCAGCACGTATTCCGAGCCTTCGCCGATGATGTGCGCACCATTGATAAGGGATTGAATACCGGAACCGCACAAACGATTCACGGTCAGCGCCGGAACCCGGATGGGGACGCCCGCCTTGAGGCCAACGTGACGCGCTCCGTAGATGGCGTCGCCGCTGGTCTGGAGCGCGTTGCCCATGATCACATGCTCGATGCGGTCGGCGGGAACGCCTGTCTTGGCGAGCGCACCTTTGGCCGCAATGGCGCCCAGCTCGAGCGCCGAAACATCCTTGAGCGCGCCGCCCGAACCGCCGTCGCCGCGCTTTCCACCCACCCACTCCGTCATGGGAGTGCGTGCGCCTCCCAGAATTACAACGTTGGTCATGTTCACCCCTGATAAGCCGGAATGCCGGTGAGCTCGTCACCGATCACCAGCGTGTGAATTTCGTATGTGCCTTCGTACGTGTCGACCGTCTCCAGATTGCACATGTGACGCATCGACTGGTATTCGCCCGAGATGCCGTTGGCGCCGAGAATGGTTCGCGCGGTGCGCGCAATCTCCAGCGCCTTGCGCACGTTGTTGCGCTTCGCCATCGATACGTGCGCGGGGCGGAGCTTGTTCTCGTCCTTCAAGCGGCCGAGCTGGATGCAGAGCAGCTGCGCGAGCGTGAGCTCCGTCGCCATGTCGGCGAGTTTTTTCTGCGTGAGCTGATAGCCCGCGATCGGCTTCGAGAACATGATGCGGTCCTTGCTGTACTCGAGCGCCTCGTGCATGCACGCCATCCCCGCGCCCAGAACGCCCCACGCGATGCCGTAGCGCGCCTGGGTGAGACACATGAGCGCCGCCTTGAGACTGTCGGCCTTGGGGAGACGATTGGCCTTCGGAATGCGGACTTCATCGAGAACGAGCTCCGCGGTGTCGCTCGCGCGCATCGACAACTTGTACTTCACCGGTTTGGCGTCGAAGCCCTTGCGATCGCGCTCCACGATGAAGCCGTTCACTTCGCCGTCGAGCTTCGCCCACACGATGGACACGGCGCACTGGACACCGTTGGTGATCCACATCTTGGAACCGTTGAGCACGTACTCGTTGCCATCGAGCCGCGCCGTCGTGCGCATGCCGCCGGGATTCGACCCGAAGTCCGCTTCGGTCAGCCCGAAGCACCCGATCGCTTTTCCCCTGGCCAGCGCCGGCAGCCACTTGTTCTTCTGCTCGTCGTCGCCGAAGGCATGGATGGGATACATCACCAGGCCGGATTGCACCGATGCAAAGCTGCGCAGCCCCGAATCACAGCGCTCGAGCTCCTGCATGATCAGCCCGTACGCCACATTGTTGAGACCGGCGCACTCGTAGCCGTGAATGGTGGACCCGAACACACCGAGCTCCGCCAGCGGCTGCACCAGCTCCGACGGGAAGGTGCCGTTCTCGTAGTGCTCCATGAATTTCGGCAGTGCTTCTTCCTCGATGAAGCCGCGAATGGTGTCGCGCACCATCTTCTCGTCATCGGAGAGACGACTGTCGACCATGACGTAATCGAAACCGGAGAATTTCTTCATGTGATGTTCCTCTACTGTCCTTTGAAATCGGCTTTGCGTTTTTCGAGAAACGCTTTTAAACCTTCACGCATGTCGGCGGTGGCGCACAAAAGGCCGAACAGCGTCGCTTCGGTGCGCAGTCCGTGATCGAGACTCACGTCGAGTCCGCTGTCCACGGCCCGCATCGCGGCTTTGATCGCCAGCGGACCGTTGCGCAGGATGCGCAGCGCCGTCTTGCGCGCGGTCTCCATCAAGTCCGCGAGCGGTACCACCTGGCTCACGAGTCCGATACGCAGCGCTTCGTTGGCATCGATGGCGCGACCGGTGAGGATCAGATCCATCGCCGCGCCGCGGCCCACGATGCGCGGGAGCCGCTGCGTGCCGCCGTAGCCGGGAATGACGCCCAGCGTCACTTCGGGCAGCCCGATCTTGGCGCTGTCCGCGGCGATGCGGATCGTGCACGACATGGCGAGCTCGCAACCGCCGCCCAGCGCGTAGCCGTTGATGGCGGCGATGGACGGTTTGCCCATCGTCTCCAGCCGGCGGAACGCACTCTGGCCGAACTCGGCGGTGCGCTGTCCCGCGACGGGATCGAGACCGGCGAGCTCCGAAATATCCGCGCCTGACACGAACGACTTCTCGCCCGCGCCGGTCAGGATCAACACGCGCACGCTTTCATCGCTGGCCGCGGCCGCCAGCGCTTGATCCAGCTCGCGCACGGTGATGGCGGAGAGCGCATTCAGCACGTCGGCGCGATTGATGGTGATGGTCGCGACACCGTCAGCGACCTGATACAGGATGTGTTTGAGCTCCATTGCTTGTTCCCTACTTCTTCTCGTAGGAGTAGAAGCCGCGTCCCGTCTTGCGGCCCCAGCGGCCGGCCTGCACCATGCGGCGCAGGAGCACCGGTGCGGCGTACTTGGGCTCGCGGAACTCTTCATACATCACATCGGCGGCGTGACACGTGGTGTCGAGGCCGACATAGTCGAGAAGCGTAATGGGGCCCATCGGATAACCGCAGCCGTGCACCATCGCCTTGTCGACATCTTCAGGCGTGGCGACTCCGTCCTGCACCATCCGGACAGCGTCCAACAAATACGGAATGAGAAGCTTGTTCACCACGAAGGCCGGTGTGTCGGAGCAGGTAATGGGCTCCTTGCCGATCGAGAGCGCGTACTCGCGGCACGCCGCCATGACGGCGTC
>DATNGX010000136.1:0-3847 GCA_035605755.1 Candidatus Krumholzibacteriia bacterium | reverse complement strand
GGACCCGCCTTCAAATCTTGCGCTCGTCGGTCTCTACTACTTGCAGCACGGCGCATCGCTGTTCGACGCCATCCGCCACAACATCGACAAGAATGTCACCACCAACAACGAGTACCAGATCACCGACGCCCTCCAGCTCATGATCGAGCGCGGCGAAGAGTTTGTTACGTTCGTGATCGACGAGTGGTTCGACTGCGGTAAGCCCGAGGCGATGCTTGAAACGAACCGCAAGCTACTCAAGGACGCGCCCACACCGAAACCGATCGACGGCTCGATCATCATTCCTCCCGTATCGATCTCTCCGAACGCCGAAATCATCAACTCGATCGTGGGGCCTTACGTGTCGATCGCGGACCGTGTCGTCATTCACTCCTCGGTCGTGCGCGACTCGGTGCTGTCGGAAGGTGCGATGGTGACCGACGCGCTGCTCGAGTCGAGCCTGATCGGCGCCAACGCCGTGATCCGTGGCGGGTTCAAAAAGCTCGACGTCGGCGACTCGAGCGAAATCAGCTTCAAGTAAGGGCGGTCAAACGGTCGACAAGACCGCGTGCCGCGGAGAACTCATTGAGGCACGCCTCCAGGCTGCCCCGGTGGCGAACCAGCTCGCGCGCCACAAGGATGGCGATGGCCTCGCGCCGGTTGGGATTGAGATGGCCCGAGGCCGCGAGATAGTCCCCGAACGATTGTGACGGATCCCGTGTCCAGGCCTGGAACGACTCGACCAGCCGGTCTTCGTCGATCAGGCCGTTCTGGAGCGCCACGAGTCCAAAAAGCAGTTCACGTCTCAAGTCGGTTGCCATACCGGTGCCCCCGTTCGAATCTCCCCGGTGGCGATACGTGTGGGACGACACTCGGAAGCGAAGCAACTAACGGGCCGGTCCGGGGAAGTGTGCCCCGGAGAACCCCGAAAATGGCCTCCCGAAGGCGAAAGCCCGCGCTTGCCAACGGCCCCGAATTGTAGAACAATGCCCACCGGCGCCGCCCTTTGTGGGCCGGGGCTCCACCCGCCGGGGTCGAATTCACCCACCGCGGAGATCGTGACTCTACAGTGTCGTTGACTTACATTGCCGGATGCTGGCCTGGCCGCACCCGTCCCGGATCATTCGTGCCACCGCGCGAGCGCGGGATCGCCAAGATTCTAAGGAGATAACATGTCGGAGAAAAAGCTGTTCACGTCGGAGTCCGTTACCGAAGGACATCCGGACAAAGTTGCGGACCAGATTTCGGACGCGGTGCTCGACGCCATTCTTTCGCAGGACGAGAAGGCGCGCGTGGCGTGCGAAACGCTTGTCACCACCGGCCTCGCGTTCATCGCGGGTGAGATCACGACCAACGCGTATGTCGACATTCCGTCGCTGGCGCGCGGCGTCATCAAGGACATCGGCTACACCGACGCCGCGTTCGGGTTCGACTCGCAGACGTGCTCGGTCCTGACGTCGCTCGACGAACAGTCGCCCGACATCGCGATGGGTGTCGACCGCGAAGGTGCGGGCGACCAGGGCATGATGTTCGGTTACGCGTGCCGCGAAACCGAAGTGCTGATGCCGCTCCCGATCTTCCTCGCGCACCGTCTCTCCGAGCGCCTGGCGTGGGTGCGTCGCAACGATCCGACCTGCGCGTACATCCGCCCCGACGGCAAGACGCAGGTTTCTGTCGAGTACGTGGACGGAAAGCCGTATCGCATTGACACCGTGGTGGTGTCCACACAGCACGGTCCCGAAGCCAAAGACGATCAGATCAAGCGCGACGTGAACGAGAAGGTGGTGAAGCCGGTGCTCGCGAAGTACGGCTTCCCGACCGACGGCTACCGCCTGCTCGTCAATCCGACCGGCCGTTTCGTGGTGGGCGGACCGCAGGGCGACTGCGGACTCACCGGTCGCAAGATCATCGTGGATACGTACGGCGGCATGGGCCGCCACGGTGGCGGTGCCTTCTCGGGCAAGGATCCCAGCAAGGTGGACCGCAGCGCGTGCTACGCGGCGCGTCACATCGCCAAGAACCTGGTCGCGGCCGGCCTCGCCGACGAGTGCGAGATCCAGATCGCGTACGCCATCGGCGAAGCGCAGCCCGTGTCGGTCATGGTCGACAGCTTCGGCTCCGGCACGATTGCCGACGACAAGCTCACCAGGATCGTGCGTGACGTGTTCGATCTGACCCCGAAGGGAATCATCGAGCGCCTGAAGCTCCGCCGCGGTATCTACCGCAAAACGGCCGCGTACGGACACTTCGGCCGTGAGGACAAGGATTTCACGTGGGAGCTGACTGATTTCGCGGAAGAGCTCAAGCGTCGCGCCAGCGCCGGTGCGGCGGCAGTCAAGTAGGTGTCCACGCGGAGGCTTGCCGACGCGGGGTATTCCAACATTAACGACTCGCGAAGCGAGAAAGGATCAAGAAACCTGAATGAAGCATGACATCAAGGACATCGGGCTCGCGCCCGCCGGCAAGGATCGCATCGAATGGGCCGACGACCGCATGCCCGTGCTGCGCATCATCCGCGACCGTTTCGCGAAGGAGAAGCCGCTCTCCGGCGTCCGCATTGCAGCCTGTCTGCACGTGACCACCGAGACCGCCAACCTGATGCGTACGCTCAAGGCCGGCGGTGCGGAAGCGTCACTGTGCGCGTCCAATCCGCTCTCCACGCAGGATGACGTGGCGGCGAGCCTCGTCGCCGATTTCGGCATTCCGGTTTTCGCGATCCACGGCGAAGACAACGACACGTACTACAAGCACGTGAACCAGTCGCTCGACCTGAAGCCGCAGATCACCATGGATGACGGAGCGGACCTGGTGTCCACGCTGCACTCCAACCGCGACGACGCGCTCAAGCACGTCTTCGGCGGCACCGAAGAGACCACGACCGGTGTCATCCGCCTGCGCGCCATGCAGAAAGACGGCGTGCTCAAGTTCCCGATCATCGCGGTGAACGATGCCATGACGAAGCACTTCTTCGACAACCGTTACGGCACCGGCCAGAGCACCATCGACGGTGTGCTGCGCGCCACCAACATCCTGCTCTCCGGCTCCAACGTGGTCGTGCTCGGCTACGGCTGGTGCGGCCGCGGCGTCGCGCACCGCGCACGCGGCATGGGCGCCAACGTCATTATTACCGAGATCGATCCGGTCAAGGCCATCGAGGCCGTGATGGACGGCTTCCGCGTGATGACCGGACACGAGGCGGCCGAGATCGGCGATCTGTTCATCACGCTCACCGGCAACATTGCCGTCATCCGTCGCGATCATTTCGACAAGATGAAAGACGGCGCCATCGTGTGCAACTCCGGTCACTTCAACGTCGAGATCGAGCTCGAAGAGCTCGAGAAGATGGCGACCAAGAAGAAGCGCGTGCGCAAGGACGTCGACCAGTACACCATGAAGGACGGCCGTCGCATCAACATCCTGGGTGAGGGACGTCTCATCAACCTCGCGGCCGCCGAAGGCCACCCCGCGTCGGTGATGGACATGAGCTTCGCCAACCAGGCGCTCTCCGCCGAGTACATGGTGAAGCAGCACGGCTCGCTCAAGAAAGAAGTCTTCCCGGTGCCCGAGCGCATCGACAAAGAGATCGCGCGCTTGAAGCTCGTATCGATGGGCTACGACATCGACGTGCTCACCGACCAGCAGGTCAAGTACCTGGCCAGCTGGGAGCATGGGACATAGATAGACGCGCGATAGCGCGTCACAAAGGCGCCGCCGGTCTGGCGGCGCCTTTTTTTTATGGCTCGTGGGTCAATCAGCCACCAGAGTAGAATCCCGAGGTGATTGATCGTCCCCTCATGCTCTTCGATGCCGACTGTGGTTTCTGCCGGCGCTGGATTGCACGCTGGCAGCAAATCACGGGCGATGCGGT